>DKFQ01000161.1:0-1305 GCA_002452425.1 Sulfurimonas sp. UBA6792
ACATCGCCTCTGCTCATTTTTTTCACAAATTCAGGGTCTGCATCTTCCATAACGTGCTTTGCCAGCTCCTCTGGAACAGATGTATTTAAATAACGCGCTGCAATAATCAAGTCTGTGTCGATATCTTTTCCAAATCTCCAAACTTTTCCATCAATATTTGCTTTTTGCATAGAAATTCCCAACTTTACTTTGAAATAATTTCGGGATTATAACCAAAAGGATATTTTAGTTTTATAAAGAGATGATAATTGAATAGACTTCTTTCTAAGCTCTGTTTGTGAACGATTCTGCAACGGAAGGGTCAAATCTAGCTTGCTAGATTTGGGGTACCCACCGTGAAGCCTTAGTGAACAAATAGAGGTTAGAAATAAGTCTGATATAAAAGTAGCGTGATATTGATTAGTATCACGCTGCTAAAAGGAGGTTATTATCTTTTGAGGTTGTTCACTGTTTGGAGCATTTCATCACTTGTTGTGATGACTTTAGAGTTTGAATCATAAGCGCGTTGACCTGTGATAAGGTCGGTAAGTTCAACAACAAGTTCTACGTTGCTTAACTCCACAAAACCTTGTCTCAAAACTCCAAGACCGTCTATTCCCGGAGTTCCCTCAACCGGTTGCCCTGAACTGTCGGTTTCTAGGTAGAGGTTATCCCCCATAGAGTGAAGACCCGCTGGGTTGATAAAGTTTGTAAGCGTAACCTGCCCTACCTGCGTTGCTTGCGCTTGTCCTGGTTGTACGACACTTACCGTTCCATCTGTACCGATACTTACATTTGTAGCATCAGGCGGGATGACAACTTCTGGAACAAGTCTGTAACCGTCACTATTTACGATAGAACCATTTTCATCTACCTTAAACGCACCGTTTCTTGAGTAAACTTCACTTCCATCAGGGAGTTCAAGCTTAAAAAAACCTCTTCCCGTAACAGCCATATCGAGTTGATTATCCGTCTGTTTTAAACTTCCCTCAGAAAATATCTTGTTGATTGCAGTAGCGCGCACACCAAGACCCACTTCTATGCCAGTAGGGCTTTTTGTGACATCACTTGTGGATGTTCCTGCGTACTCCATGACTTTATACATCAAGTCGGCAAACTCTGCACGAGACTTTTTAAAGCCGATAGTATTGACGTTTGCAATATTGTTTGCCGTAGTATCGATTTGTGTCTGCATTCCTAACATTCCGGTAGAAGCAGTGTAAAGTGATTGCATCATGGTTTAACTCCTTAAGATTTTCTAGCAATTTTTTCAATTGCGTCACGGTTCATATCGTTCATCTGTGTATCCATAGCTTTTTGGTACAT
>DKFQ01000161.1:1490-5857 GCA_002452425.1 Sulfurimonas sp. UBA6792
TGCCCATTTTTGTCTATCTCGATAGCATTCTCACCCTGATTGAGCACGATAGGTTGATTGGATACAAAATAGTCGCTTGGTAAAACTTCATACCCCTGCTTTGTGATAAGTTTGCCCTCATCATCTTTTGTAAACGTTCCATCTCTTGTCAAACGAACACCGTTTGGAGTTTTTACTAAAAAGAAGAGACCCTCTTTTGAGAGAGCCATATCCAAAGAGTTGTCACTTTTTTGCATGTTTCCAAGCGAATAATCAGTAAATTCATCGACAACCTGAGGAGCTTTGTTCATCGCACGGTTTAAAAACTGTGCCGCTTCTTTTGTATGGTTCGCATTTGGAAGCTCATCCCTCGCCTCTTTGTAGAGACGCAAAAAATCTCCGACGACAAGAGTATCCTCTTTAAAACCGGCTGTATTGACATTTGCAAGATTGTTTGCAATGGTGTCAAGTCGGTTAAACTGTGTCACCATCCCCGCTGCCGAAGAGTAATATCCGCTTTGCATAGCATGCCTTTTTGAGCCAACAGCACAACGATGCTTTTGCCCAATTTCTTCGTTAAACTAAAGTGAAATTTCGTCATTTACTACAGTAAAATCCTCAATTTAACTTCAGTTTGCCTCGAACTTGAACAAAATCCCCTGTTGTGCAGTGGACTCTTTCTCGAAATATAGCAACAAAAAGCAAAGTGTGTTCCAACATTGAAAAAGCAACAGTTAATATTATTTGGGTATAATCCACCTTTAAAAAATCTTACAAAACCAGCAAGGTGTCCCCAAATATGACAGCAAAAGAACTCAACAAGGCTATTGAAGCATTTTTTGCCAATCAAAAACCAAAAGAGTGCTCTACTTATGAAGCGCTTTTAGAACTTTTTGACAAACAACCAACAGCCGCACAAGCTGCAACTATCCACAAACTTATACAAAAACACAAAACGTGTATCCACACCTCTTCTGAGCATGCAAAACTTCTTAACGACAAAGAGGCAGAGGCTAGAAAAAGCGCACAGAGAAAGATGATAGAAAACAATGAGACGGATGAGTTTGACATCTTAAAAGAGCATGAACTCCTAGAGTGGTCTCGCTCGGACTCTCCTGTTCGTATGTATCTGCGTGAAATGGGACAAATACCGCTTTTAACAAAAGAGGAGGAGATAGAAATCTCCAAAAAAATCGAAACAGGTGAGAGCATTATTATCGATGCAATCTGCTCTGTTCCTTATCTTATCGACTTTATCCTTGACTACAGAGAGCCACTTATCAACCGTGAAAGACGCGTGAAAGAACTTTTCAAGAGCTTTGAAGATGAAAAAGATGATGGCGAAGATGTAGATGAGAGTGAAGATGATATTGATGATGGTGATGAAGAAGAAGTTGCAGAAAAGGTTCTTACTGCAAAAGATAAAAGCAGAGTAGAAAAAGTAACAACAAGCTTTAAAGCACTTGAAAAAGCAAAAAAAGAGTGGGTAAAACTAGCAGAGAAACTTCCTGAAAATCCAGATGGAGAGCTCACGGATGAACTTGTTTTTCACTACCTGAGCGTAACATTCAAAAAGAAAACGCTCAAAGAGAGACTTTTAGACCTTGGTCCAACTTCTAAGCTTATCAACGAACTTGTCAAAGCAATGGAGACAGCACTTAAAAGTGATGAAGGGTACGACAAAGAACTCAAAAGACTAGAATATAAACTTCCACTTTTCAACACAACGCTCAAAGCAAATCATAAAGTTTTAGTAGAAAAAATCTGTATTTTGACAAAAGAAGATATTGCAGCTATGGTTCCTGAAGCGACGATGGTAAGCACCTATATGGAGATCAAAAAACTAGTACAGACAAAAGAGGCATCAAAAAACAGTTTTGATATGGAGCCTGAAAAACTTGCAGATATTTTAGAGCAGATTAAGCGTGGAAAAAATATCTCTGAAGTCTCAAAAACAAAGATGGCAAAATCAAACCTTAGACTTGTTGTCTCTATCGCAAAACGCTACACAAACCGCGGATTGCCGTTCCTTGACCTTATCCAAGAGGGCAATATCGGCTTGATGAAAGCGGTTGACAAGTTTGAATACCAAAAAGGGTATAAGTTTTCAACCTACGCTACGTGGTGGATTCGTCAGGCAATCTCTCGTGCCATAGCCGACCAAGCAAGAACGATTCGTATCCCTATCCACATGATTGAGACCATAAACCGTATCAACAAAATCATGCGTAAACATCTCCAAGAACATGGCAGAGAGCCAGATGTTGAAGTTATCGCACTAGAAGTCGGCTTATCGGTTGAAAAGGTAAAAAATGTTATCAAAATTACCAAAGAGCCTATCAGTCTTGAAGCACCAATCGGAAGTGAAGATGATGGAAGATTTGGTGACTTTATCGAAGATAAAACATCACTTTCACCATCAGATGCGATTTTAAAAGATGACTTGCGTGTACAAATAGAACAGGTTCTTGAACAGCTCAACGAGAGAGAAAAAGCCGTTATCAAACTTCGCTTTGGTATCATGGATGATGAGTCCGACAGAACGCTTGAAGAGATTGGTAAAGAGCTTAATGTAACTCGTGAGAGAGTCCGTCAAATAGAGTCTAGTGCTATCAAAAAGCTCAAGCACCCAAAAGTCGGAAGAAAACTTAAAAACTATATAGAAGAGTAGTAAAAAAGAGATGACTTTTGAGCAGCAGTGGATAGAGTATGACTACAACCCTTTTGTACTTTTTAGTGCATCAGGGAAAATCCTCTCCTTAAATGCCGAGGCGCAGTTTTTACTCGGCTCTGCTACTACCGAAGAGCTTTTTAACCTTGCTTCGTCTTACGCCAACATCTCTTTTGGATTTAAAACTACCTTTTTAGAGTTGGAGTTTGGGCGTTATAAGTTTTTTGCCATTACCGTAGGTTATGAAGACGATGAAGCCATCGGCATCAAACTCTACCAAGCCCCCTCTTTTAAGATAAACAAACCAAAACCAATCGGCGAATCTACAAATATCTACGCACTTGTGGACTTATGTATCTTGTCCTACTCCATCAACTCAAAAATAATTTTTGAAAAAGATTTTGACCCTACCATTCCCGATATTATCATCGACTCAAACAACTTCATAAAGATTCTCAACAAAGTATATGCTTGCTATGAGAATAACCAAAAGATAGTGACAAAAATCTTTTACAGAATCGGTGAACATATAAAATTTGAAGAGAAAAAATACTCACTTTTTTCAGTTGAAATATCTGCAAAAAATGTAGATGAAGAGAAACTGGGCGAGTTAAAAGTTTTAATCGCAAACACAAACTTCTACATCGATGTCCAAAAAAAGATAACCATAAATATCCCTATGATTCTCTCATAGTGATATAACCCGCAACAATCCCAAGAAGAAGCGATGGAAGATAGACTGCAATATCTAGTAGTTCGTTGTTTTTCAGTGCTATAAAAGCGATAATCAAAAAAAGATATGGAACTAGCCTATAAGCCGAAAAAGAGGCACTTGAACCTTTTTTGATATCGCTTAGATTAAGGAGTTTTATCTTTTTTTTCTCCTCTTTAACGATTGCTTTTAAGTCTAGTTCTTCTATGGGTTTTTCGTTGATGGGAGCATCATCGTCTAGCTCGTATGGGTCAAGGACTCTATCTAACTCATCTCTTTGCTCTTCTACTTCTTCGTTTTTTATTTTAGCACTTACCATATTTTTGTATGCGTACATAGAACCCATAATGATAAAAAAGCTACTCAAAAACGCCACTTGCAGGTTTATAAAAAAGGAAAAAGAGAAAAATGCACTTAGCAAGATGAAGAGTTCAAGCGCAAGAAGAGGTTTAACGGCTTTTTTCACCATAATCCTCTTCATCATCCTCATCGTCTTGAAGCTCTTTTTTGATGGCGTAACGTGGTTGTTTTGCAAGTTCTTCATAGCTTTTGTACTGCTTTGAGTATGCTTTATAGACATTGAGCACCGCTGCTGCAATGCCTATGAAAACTCCTATCCAAAGTGTCCAAACAAGACCAGTCATATTTTTTAGTATGAAGCCGATTCCCACACCCATGAGAACCGCTACAACCATAGAAATCCCAAGAGAGAGACTATCCGCCGCTTCGATGATAGGTTTGATTCTAGGTTTTTGCTCCTCTTTGTTCTCAGCCATTTGTAAGTGCCTTAAATACTCTGCCGCTAGCTTTTATGGTCTCTTCGATCATTGCATCCGTTGTTGCCGTCGAAATAAAGCCTGTTTCATAGAGTGAACATGCAAAGTAAAAGCCCTCCTCTAGCATCATAGAGTGGAATTTTGCGAAAAGTGCCTCATCGGATTTGCAAGCATCTGCAAAATTTTTAACAGGGTTTTGGTTAAAGAAAAAGCCAAACATACTCCCTCT
>DKFQ01000143.1 GCA_002452425.1 Sulfurimonas sp. UBA6792
TTATCATCATGGTAGCACTCCCGCTAAGTATCATCGGGGTAATGCTATCGCTCTATCTTTCAGGGCTGCAATTTAGTCTTTTTGTTATGATTGGCTTTATGCTGCTTATGGGTATGGTAGGCAAAAACGCAGTTCTGCTCGTTGACTTTGCAAACCACGCAGTGCAAAATGGAAAAAATGCAGATGAAGCACTCATAGAAGCAGGAGAGAAGAGGTTGCGCCCCATCCTTATGACTACCATAGCAATGGTCTTTGCCATGCTCCCACTCGCCCTTAGCAGTGGGCTAGGCAGTGAAACAAAAGCACCGATGGCACTCTCCATCATCGGAGGACTACTAAGCTCCATGATTCTCACACTTCTAGTCGTCCCCGCTATCTATAAAATCATAAATCCGTTAGATATGTGGTTAAAAAAGTTCTATCAAAATGAAAAGATAGAAATATAATGATATGATTAAACAAAACTTAAAGCTTGTGAGAGTATAATTCCGAACTTTTTGTAGAAACGAAACCGATAAAAGCATTGCAATATGCTTTTAAAGGCTATAAGTATTTAAAGATTTAAGGAATTGTATATGTACGCAATTATCAAAAACGGTGGCAAGCAGTATAAAGTTCAAGAGGGCGATATCTTATTACTAGATAACATGTCTCTTGAGCCAAAAGCTTCAATCGAGATTAAAGAAGTTCTAGCTGTAAATGCAGGTGAGCTTAAAGTGGGAGCACCTTTTGTAGAGGGTGCTGTTGTAACTGCTGAGGTTATCAATGAGGGTCGTGATAGAAAAGTTATGACATTCAAAAAACGTCGTCGTAAAGACTCTAAAGTAAAAAGAGGCTTTAGAAGAGATTTTACTCGCGTACGTATCACAAAAATCGCAGCGTAATTAGCGCTGTAAATTAACGAAGGAGATTCAAAATGGCACATAAGAAAGGTCAAGGTAGTACACAGAATAATCGTGACTCGGCTGGTAGAAGACTTGGTGTAAAAAAGTATGGTGGAGAGGCTGTAGTAGCTGGTAACATTATTATTCGCCAAAGAGGAACTAAAGTTCACCCGGGCAAAAATGTCGGTATGGGCAAAGACCATACAATTTATGCTCTTGTTGAAGGTACTGTTTTATTTCATAGAAAAGACAAAAAACGCCAACAAGTTTCAATCGTTCCTGCTGCGTAATTTCTAATATTTGGGTTTTCCCCAAATATTTCTCTTCAACACATTAGGTTTAGCACCTAAACAATTTAAATATTTAACAATTTACTTTCTTAGTATAGTCTGTTTTTAAGTATTAATATTCAAGGATTTTCATGTTTACAGATAGCGTAGAACTTACAGTTTCTTCAGGAAAAGGCGGTCAAGGATGCGTCTCTTTTCGTCGTGAAAAATTCGTAATCAACGGCGGACCAGACGGCGGAGACGGCGGCAAAGGCGGAGATATCTGGTTTAAGTGCGATAACAACACGCATACCCTCTCTCACTTTCAAAAGAAGATGCACATAAAAGCAGAAAATGGTATTCAAGGTGGAAGCTCCAATATGGCTGGTAAAGCCGGTGCTAAAAAAGTGATTATCGTCCCTCCGGGTACACAGATAATCGACGTAGAGAGCGGAGAAGTTCTTTTTGATATGCTTGAAGATGGACAAGAGACGCTTTTTCTAACAGGCGGAAGAGGCGGACTTGGAAATACACACTTCAAATCTTCTACAAAACAGCGCCCGACTTATGCACAACCAGGAGAAAAAGGCGAGACAAGAACCATCAAGCTTGAGATGAAACTTATCGCAGATGTTGGTTTGGTCGGTTTTCCAAATGTAGGCAAATCGACACTCATCTCAACAGTTTCAAATGCACGTCCAGAGATTGCAAACTATGAGTTTACAACCCTCACACCAAAGCTAGGACAGGTAAATATTGGAGATTTTGAGTCCTTTATCATGGCAGATATCCCAGGTATTATCGGCGGGGCTCATGAGGGAAAGGGTCTTGGTATCCAATTTCTAAGACATATTGAGAGAACAAAAATTCTTCTTTTTATGGTTGATTTGGCATCATACAGAGATTTAAAAGAACAGATAGAAACTCTTAAAGCTGAAGTTGCAGCATTTTCTGATACTTTGGCTAGCAGCAGTTACGCGATAGCTCTTACACGTGCAGATGTTGTTCCTCAGGATGAAATCAGCGATTTAGTAAATGGATTTTTAGAAACGATTGGAGTGAGTGTATCACATGAGAGAGAGAGCGGTTTTGACCCATCTCTTCCATACTTTATCCAAAAAAGTGCAGATGAAACACTTGGATACGACAAGTCGCTCCCATATTTTGTTGCACCTATCTCATCAGCAGCAAATAAAAATATAGAGCCGCTCAAACATGCGCTCTTTAACCTTGTTCAAGTAAACAGATATAGCAAATAGAGAGCTGAAATGAGAAGAGTAGTTGTAAAAGTCGGAAGTGCAGTACTTACGCAAAATGATGCAATAGCACTTCAAAGAATGAGAAATTTAGTTGATTTTTTAGCAGAGCTAAGAAAAGAGCATGAAGTTATCTTAGTCTCATCAGGTGCTGTAGCAGCAGGATATACGGCACTCAGACTAGACAGAGGCGTCCTTCAAAATAAACAAGCCCTCGCTTCCATAGGGCAACCCATTTTGATGAACAAGTACGCAAAAAAGTTTGCCGAGCATGATATTTTGACAGCACAGGTTTTGGTTACCGCAGCCAATTTCAATGATGATGATGAGTGCAGAAGAGTTAAAGATACTATCGATACGCTTCTCTCAAACGGTGTCATTCCTATCATTAACGAAAATGATGCAACAACGACAAAAGAGCTTGTAGTCGGTGACAATGACCAACTCTCCGCCTATGTTGCAAAACATACAGCTTCTTCACTTCTTATCATCCTCTCTGACATAGATGCTTATTATGATAAAGACCCAAGAAAATTTGAAGATGCTAAAATTTTAAAGATAGTAAACAGTATTGATGCAGATGAACTTGAAAAGGATGCAAATCCAAATAGCACTTTTGCAACAGGCGGAATAATTACGAAACTAAAAGCCGCAAATTATCTTTTAACACATAACATCGACATGGTGCTTACAAGCGGTTATGACTTAAGTAATATCAAAAGTTTGATGCTTGAGGGCAAGCATATAGGCGGAACTCTCTTTACAAAAGGTGCTTAATGAAGATTATCTTTATGGGAACGCCCGAATACGCAGGACGCATTTTAGAAAAAATCATCACGACAGCAGGCATAGAAGTTGTTGCAGTCTATACACAGCCTGACAAGCCGGTCGGACGCAAAAAAATTCTCACTCCGCCTATTGTAAAAACCATAGCACTCCAAAATGGTATCAGCGTTTATCAGCCAAATAGACTAAGAGATGAAGATATAATCAAGGAAGTCATAAGCATAGAGTGTGACTATATTGTAGTAGCTGCTTATGGTCAGATATTGCCTAAAGAAATTTTAAATCACGCTCCATGTATTAACCTTCACGCCTCTATTTTACCACACTACAGAGGCGCAAGCCCGATTCAACAAACGCTTTTAAATGGGGACACCACAACAGGTGTAACTGCCATGCTGATGGATGAGGGTCTTGATACAGGCGATATTATTAAAATAGCCACCATTGATGTAGGTGCAGATGAGATGGCAGAGTCTCTTTTTGAAAGACTTGCCGATGTTGCATCCGACTTAACCGTTGACGTACTTCAAAATTTCGCAACCTTTACACCTCAAAAACAAAATGAGGCTCTTGCGTCACATTGTAAAAAAATTACAAAACAAGACGGTGAGATTGCTTTTGAGAATGCAGAGGAGATCTTTAACAAGTACCGTGCATTCACACCATGGCCAGGCATCTATCTTGCTTCAGGATTAAAACTCAAAGAGATAAAACTTCTCGAAAACAAGAGCCAAAACGATAGCGGAAAAATCATACAAATTGATAAAGATGCTATTATAGTAGGGTGCAATCAGGGAACTCTTCAGGTCTCACGAGTGCAACCGGAGTCAAAAAATGAGATGGATGTGCTTTCATACATCAACGGAAAAAGATTAAATCTTGCAGATACTCTCTCTTGAAAGTATAGACTCAACGCAAAAATATCTCAAAGAGTTGATTGCGCAGGGAAGAGTTACTCCGCCATACGCTGTAGTTGCCTCTATTCAGACAAGTGGAGTTGGAAGCAGAGACAATGTTTGGCAGGGAGAAGAAAATAATCTTTTCTTATCTTTTGCCATCCCACTTAGCGATTTGCCACAAGATCTTAAACTAGAATCTGCCTCTATCCATTTTTCACACATTATGAAAGAGACGCTTGAAGAGTTTGGCTCAAAAGTTTGGTTGAAATGGCCCAATGACTTCTATATAAACGACAAAAAAATAGGCGGAATGATTACAAATCTTCTGAGTGAGTGTATCGTTTGCGGAATTGGGCTCAATCTCCAAAATGCACCGGATGGTTTTGACAAACTCGATATCTCTATCAAAAGAGAGAAGCTCCTTGAGAGCTATTTTTCCAATATAGAGAAAAAGAGCCTTTGGAAGCAAGTTTTTAGTAAATATAAGTTAGAATTTTACAAGAATCAAAACTTTTATACACATGAAAAAAATTTAATAATTTCTTTAGGGGAGGCAGCACTTCAGGGTGATGGCTCAATCGTAATTAATGGCGAGAGGATATACAGCAGACGATGAGTGAAGTAATTGTAATAGCAAATCAAAAGGGTGGTGTTGGCAAAACAACTACAGCCGTAAACCTAGCCGCATCCCTTGCTGTTGCAGAAAAAAGAGTGCTTCTTATAGACTCAGACCCTCAGGCAAATGCAACAACTTCTCTCGGATTTCATAGAAATGACTATGAGTTCAATATTTACCACGTACTTATCGGTACAAAAAAACTCAAAGATATCATCCTAAAGTCAGAATTGCCAACCCTTCATTTGGCACCGTCAAATATCGGTTTGGTCGGGATAGAAAAAGAGTATTATGATGCTCAAAACTCCAAAGGTCGTGAGTTGCTTCTCAAAAAAGCACTTGCAACTGTTTTGAAAGATTATGACTATATTATTATTGACTCTCCACCTGCACTTGGACCGATGACGATTAACGCACTCTCTGCATCAAACTCAGTCATTATTCCTATTCAGTGTGAGTTTTTTGCATTAGAGGGACTTGCGCAGCTCTTAAATACAGTAAAACTTGTACGAAAATCTATCAATCAAAAGTTGGTAATTAGAGGCTTTTTACCAACAATGTTTAGCGCACAAAACAATCTTTCAAAGCAAGTTTTTGCAGATTTAAAGCAGCACTTTAGCAGTAAACTTTTTAAAGATGCAAGCGGTGAAGTGATTGTAGTTCCAAGAAATGTAAAATTAGCAGAATCCCCATCATTTGGAAAACCAGCGATTCTTTATGATGTAAAATCAATGGGATCTATCTCTTATCAAAATTTAGCACAGGCGATTATAGAAACATGAAGTCACAAAAGTTAGGAAGAGGATTGGGTGAGCTTTTAGGAGAAATAGAAGAAGCATATGAAAATGAAGTTTCTCAAAAAGATTCGATTATAGAGATTGCGCTTAAAGATATAAGACCAAATCCATTTCAGCCAAGAAAACATTTTGAAGAGAGTTCTCTTTATGAACTCGGCGAATCTATAAAAAATGATGGACTCATTCAGCCAATCATTGTAACAGAAGATGTTGATGGTTATATTCTTATCGCAGGAGAGAGAAGACTTCGTGCATCAAAATTGGCAAAACTTAAAACTATTCGTGCTATTGTTTTAAACAGTGATGAGCAAAAAATGCGACAATTCGCACTGATAGAAAACATCCAAAGAGATGAATTAAACTCTATAGAGTTAGCACACGCTTATGGCGAACTGATTAAGCTTCACAACATCACACAAGATGAACTCTCCACTAAAATTCACAAGAGTAGAACACATATTACAAATACACTAAGACTTTTACAGCTTTCTCAAAAAACACAAAAAGCACTCATTGAGAAAAAGATTACAACTGGACATGCAAAAGTTTTGGTTGGACTTGATGAAAAACAGCAACAGCTTATGGTGGACTCTATCATAGGACAAAAGCTGAGCGTTAGAGAAGTAGAAGCAACGATGAAAAGCGTCAAAAATCCTAAAGCTGAGCAAAATGTTGCAAAAGAGCTGCTCTCTTATGATTTTCAAGCTTTAAAAGAGAGACTTTCGAAACTCGGATTTGCAGCAAAAAGTTCAACTAAAAGTGTTACCATAGAATTTAACGATGCTATGCAAGTAGAGCAATTTCTTCAACTTCTCTCAAAATAAACTTTTAATTGCTTCTTTATTGTAAATATTATTTATAAATAATATAAAAATAGTTTAAATTTTCTATCAGTTTAACAATTCTTTTAATTTTAACATAGTATAATCACGCAACTTTTAGGAGGTGCTATGTTAGATATAAATCCGATACTACTTGTCGCTACATTAATCGTGTTTCTTACTCTTATCGCCGTTCTAAACAGTTGGCTTTACAATCCGTTGTTTGCTTACATGAGTAAAAGAGATGAGGACATCAAAAAAGACCTACAAAAAGTAGGTTCTAATGATGATGAAATCAACGAACTTGAATCAAGAGCGCAAACAATAATTACAAATGCCAAATTGGAAGCTGCGGCCCTGAGAGAGAAAGTTATTGCGGATGCTAGAGAGTTAGCAGAGAGTAAATTAGAAGCAAAACGTGCTGAATTAGCTAGTCAGTATTTAGAGTTTGAGCAATCACTTGCTCAAGTTCGTGAACAGTTGAGCAGTGATTTAAAATCACAAACTCCTCTGTTTAGAGAAGCTGTAAAAGCTAAATTTAGTCAAATATAAGGATGTGATGTGAGTAGAATTTTAGTATTTATGCTAATGATATCAACATATGCATTGGCATCTAGTGGAAGTGCAGAGCATGCAGACACTGATATTGTCCAGAGAACAGTAAACTTTTTACTCTTTGCTGGACTTATTTGGTATCTCGTTGCTGAGCCAGCAAAAAGCTATTTTGCATCCAGAAGCAATGCTATTGCTGATGAGATGAAAAAAGTTCAAGACAAGTTAAAAGAGTCTGTTTCTTTGAAAAAAGAGGTTGTAGCGAAGGTGAGTGCGGCTGAAAAATTTGCCGAAGAACTAGCAATCAATTCTAAAAAAGAGAATAAGATTTTAAGCGACACAATTATGGCGCAGTGTGATGCTGATATGGAAGTAATGGCAAAACAGCAAGCTGTGCTTATGGAGTTTGAACAAAGAAAAATGGTTAGAAACGTTGTTGAAAATATATTAAGTGATGTTTTAAGTCAAAGTGATGATTCATTTGATAAAGAAGCTATGGCAAATGTCATCTTAAAGAAGGTGGCATAGATGGAAGAGTTGATTGCAAAAAGATATCTAAAAGCCATAAAACAACGTTCTAGTGCACAAGCGATAGAAGATATAGCTTTGATATTTTCTGTTTTAGCTAAAGCATTTGATAATGAGAAATTCAATCAAATTATCAATAATCCAGACGTGAGTAGAGATCAAAAGTCAGAGATTTTATTAACAGCAGTTAAATCAGCGGGTTATAAAGATGTTGAAAACCTAATCAAACTACTTGCTCAAAACAATCGTATCTCTATTATCCCTGCAATAGCAGAAGTAATGAGAAAAGATATTGCTCAAACAAAGAAAATTTATAATGGTATCGTATATAGCGATAGCACTATAGATTCGAAAGTTATAGAAGATTTGGGCAATGGGCTAGGCGGCAGATTTGATTCTAAAATATCATTAGAGTTTGTCAAAAATGACTTTACTGGTATAAAAGTAGATGTTGAAGACCTTGGAGTAGAGATTAGTTTCTCAAAAGCAAGAATCAACAGTCAAATGATAGAACATATTATAAAAGCAATTTAACTTCATGAGAGGAGATGTGTAGTGGTAGCAAAAATTCAAGCTGATGAAATCAGCTCAATAATCAAAGAGCGTATTGATAACTTTGAACTAAGTGTTGATATTAACGAAACAGGTAAAATCGTTTCATATGCTGATGGTGTTGCACAAGTTTACGGACTAAGCAATGTTATGGCTGGTGAGATGGTAGAGTTCGAAGAGGGTACAAGAGGTCTCGTTATGAACCTAGAAGAGAGCACGGTTGGTGTTGTTATTCTCGGGGTTGGAGCGATGTTGAAAGAGGGTATGTCTGTAAAAAGACTAGGTCGTCTTCTTCGTGTTCCTGTAGGTGATGCACTTCTTGGTCGTGTTGTCAATGCACTAGGCGAGCCAATCGATGGAAAAGGTCCAATTGAGACAACTGAAACTCGTTTCGTTGAGGAAAAAGCTCCTGGTATTATGGCTCGTAAATCTGTTCACGAACCTTTAGCAACTGGTATTAAAGCAATTGATGCTCTTGTTCCAATTGGTAGAGGACAAAGAGAACTTATCATTGGTGACCGTCAGACTGGTAAGACAACTATCGCATTAGATGCTATTATCAACCAAAAAGGTAATGGCGTTGTATGTATTTATGTTGCTATTGGTCAAAAAGAGTCAACAGTTGCACAAATCATTCGTCGTTTAGAAGACCACGGTGCTATGGAGTACACAATTATTGTTTCTGCTACTGCATCTGAGGCAGCAGCACTTCAATTCTTAGCTCCATATACGGGTGTTACTATGGGTGAATACTTCCGTGATAGCGCTAGACATGGTCTTATCGTATATGATGATTTAAGTAAACATGCGGTTGCATACCGTGAAATGTCACTTATTCTTCGTCGCCCTCCAGGTCGTGAAGCATATCCAGGTGACGTTTTCTATATTCACTCTCGTTTACTTGAGAGAGCTGCAAAAGTTTCAGATGAAAGAGGTGCCGGTTCTTTAACTGCTCTTCCAATTATTGAGACACAAGCAGGTGACGTTTCAGCATATATTCCTACGAACGTTATCTCTATTACAGATGGTCAGATTTTCCTTGAAACTGAACTCTTTAACTCAGGTGTTCGTCCAGCGATTAACGTTGGTCTTTCTGTTTCACGTGTTGGTGGTGCTGCGCAAATCAAAGCTACTAAACAAGTTGCAGGAACACTTAGACTTGACCTTGCTCAGTATCGTGAACTTCAAGCATTCGCTCAGTTTGCATCTGACTTGGATGAGACATCTCGTAAGCAACTTGAACGTGGTCAAAGAATGGTTGAAGTTCTTAAACAGCCTCCATTCTCACCACTTTCTGTTGAGAAACAAGTTCTTATTATTTTCGCTGGAAACGAAGGTTTCTTCGATGATATGAATCCGTCGAATGTTGTTCGTTTTGAGTCTGAATTGTATCCATTTATTGAGGCTTCATATCCTCAGATTTTTGAAAATATCAGAAGTACTGCTAAAGTAGATGATACTACAAATGCATTGATGAAAAAAGCACTTGAAGAGTTCAAAGCTAGCTTTATAGTAGCGTAAGGATAACTTATGGCAAACTTGAAAGATATTCAAAGACAGATTAAAAGTGTTTCTAACACTGAAAAGACAACTCGTGCAATGAAGCTTGTGTCAACTGCAAAACTTCGTCGTGCAGAAGAGCTTGCAAAACGCTCTCGTCTTTATGCTGCAAAAATGAATCAGGTAATTGCCGAAATTGCTGGACGTATTAAATGTAACAAAGTTGGTGGAATTGACAATCGTTGTTTTGTAGAGATTGAAAATCCAAAAACGGTTGACATTGTTTTTGTAACGGCTGATAAAGGTTTATGTGGTGGTTTTAATATACAAACTATTAAAGCTGTTAAAAAACTCTTGTCAGAATATAAAACAAAAAATGTAAAAGTACGTTTACGTGGAATCGGTAAAAAAGGTATTGAATTTTTTAAATATAATGAAGTTGAACTTTTTGATTCAGTTGCAAATCTCAGTTCAAAACCTGATAAAGAGAGATCTGATAGCTTTATTGTCTCTTCAATAGAAGACTTTAAAGAGGGCAAGATAGATGCTCTGTATCTTGTTTACAATGGTTACAAAAACATGATAACACAAGAGTTGCATGTTAATAAAGTTTTGCCTGTAGATGCATCTCAGTTTGAATGTACAGAAGCAGAAAAATCTATGCTTGAAATAGAATCTCAAGATGAAGAGAAAATGCTCGATTCATTAGTTGACAGGTATGTTCAGTATGCAATGTACTACTCGCTAATTGATTCAGTTGCTGCTGAACATAGTGCGAGAATGCAAGCGATGGATACAGCAACGAACAATGCAAAAGAGATGGTTAAGTCACTGAAGGTTGAGTTTAATAAAGCTAGACAGGCAGCTATTACTACAGAACTTATAGAGATTATAAGTGGTGTGGAGTCTATGAAATAATGGAGAATAATATGATTGGTAAAATTAGCCAGGTTATGGGCCCGGTTGTTGACGTTGATTTTGATGGTTATCTTCCGATAATTAACGAAGCAATCGAAGTTAATATAAATTTAGAAGGTACACAAACTCGTTTAGTACTTGAAGTTGCAGCGCATTTAGGTGATGGTCGTGTAAGAACGATTGCTATGGATATGAGTGAAGGCCTAGTGCGCGGTATGGACGCAGTAGCTACTGGAGCACCTATTAAAGTTCCTGTTGGTGAAAAAGTACTTGGACGTATCTTTAATGTTATCGGTGAGACGATAGATGATGGTGATCAAATAACTGACGCTCCAACGTGGTCTATCCACCGTCAACCTCCAAAACTTGTTGAGCAGTCAACAAGAACAGAGATGTTTGAAACTGGTATCAAGGTTGTTGACTTACTAGCACCATATGCAAAAGGTGGAAAAGTTGGTCTTTTCGGTGGCGCCGGTGTTGGTAAAACAGTTATTATCATGGAACTTATCCACAACGTTGCGATGGGTCATGATGGTCTTTCTGTATTTGCAGGTGTTGGTGAGAGAACGCGTGAAGGAAATGACCTTTACCATGAGATGAAAGAGTCAAACGTACTTGACAAAGTTGCGCTGTGCTATGGTCAGATGAGCGAGCCTCCTGGGGCACGTAACCGTATCGCGTTAACAGGTCTTACTATGGCTGAGTATTTCAGAGATGAAAAAGGTCTTGACGTGTTAATGTTTATCGACAACATTTTCCGTTTCGCACAGTCTGGTTCTGAGATGTCTGCACTTCTTGGACGTATCCCTTCAGCTGTTGGTTACCAACCGACACTTGCTCGTGAGATGGGTGCTCTTCAAGATCGTATTACATCAACTAAAAATGGCTCTATTACATCTGTTCAAGCTGTTTATGTTCCTGCGGATGACTTAACTGACCCTGCTCCGGCTTCTGTTTTTGCTCACTTAGATGCGACGACAGTTCTTAACCGTAAAATTGCGGAAAAAGGTATCTATCCTGCGGTTGATCCATTGGATTCATCTTCAAGACTACTTGATCCACAAATTTTGGGTGAAGAGCACTATAGTGTTGCACGTGGTGTTCAGCAAACTCTTCAAAAATATAAAGATTTGCAAGATATTATTGCGATTCTTGGTATGGATGAACTTAGTGAAGATGATAAAAATGTTGTTGAACGTGCTCGTAAGATTGAGAAGTTCTTATCACAACCATTTTTCGTTGCCGAAGTATTTACAGGTTCACCTGGAAAGTACGTTTCATTAGCAGATACTATCAAAGGATTTAAAATGATTCTTAGTGGTGAATGTGACCATATGCCAGAAGGTTCTTTCTATATGGTTGGCGGTATAGATGAGGCAATTGAAAAAGCTCAAAAAATGAAGTAATTCATAAAGGACTGACATGGATAAGTTAAAACTTGAAATCCTAACTCCTAATGGTGTCATCTATAACGGTGAAGCTCTTAGCGTAACTCTTCCTGGTGAAGAGGGCGAGTTTGGGGTTCTTGCGGAACACTCTTCTTTGACTACACTGCTTGAAGCAGGTGTAATTGATATAGAGAAAGAGGATAAATCAGTCGAATCAATTCTTATCAACTGGGGCGTAGTTCAAGTTGATGAGAAAAAAGTTATTGTATTAGTTGAGGGTGCTGTAGCGATTCGTGGTGATAGTGAGAGTGCAGTTGCAAAAGCACTTAGTGATGCTAAAGAACTCATCGAATCTATTAAAGATAACAACCCTGCGATTGCTACTGTTAGTGCAAGATTAGAGTCAGCAGCTCAAAATTTACTCTAAACGCTACTGATGTTTAACGATATAATTGATTTTTATATTAAGAGCCACCCAGTTACTCTGGGTGTTTTGGTTCTTTTGGCAGTTTATTTTATAGTACTAAACTGGGTTTTCTTCTACAGATATTTTTCTCTTAATAATTGGCTTGAAACTGAAGGTAAATCACTAGAGAGTTTATTGATGGGTGCTTCAAGCGTGAGTCACCAATCTTTTTTAAATAACTTTCTAAAATCAACTTCTGGAATCAGTAAAGAGATACTCTCTCTAGGATTGTCAGCAGCAACAAAAGAGTCAACAAAAGGGCTCTCAATACTTTCCATATTTGCATCTACCACTCCTTTTATTGGTCTTTTTGGAACAGTTGTTTCCATTTTAGATACTTTTACGCATATCGGTCAGACAAGTGGTGGAATGTCACTTATTGCTGCTGGAGTTTCAGATGCGCTCGTAGCTACGGCTGCTGGTATATTTGTTGCAATCTTTGCCTATACGTATCATCAAATTCTTAAGAGAAAATCGTATGAACTCATTAGTTTTCTTGAGATGCAAAGTGATGCTATTCAAGCAAGAAAAGCATAACCTATGGCTTATAATTGGGATGATAAACCCGAACTAAACATTACTCCCTTAGTGGATGTAATGCTTGTTCTCTTGGCTATTATGATGGTTATAGCGCCTAGTATGATTTATGAAGAGAAGATAAACCTCCCTCAGAGCTCAAAAACAAAATCTTTAGCAAAAATTCCTCCTGTTCATATAACGATAGATAAGAATAAGAATTTAAAAGTAAATAAAGATAATTTTGAACTACATGTTTTTATAGAAAATTTCTTTCTCTACTCTAAACAACTCGATCTTAAAGCAACAGTTTTGATTAGTGCAGATAAGAGTTTGGATTATGGCGTAGTCATGTCTGTATTGGCTGCTGTAAAGCAGGCAGGTTTTGTAGAGGTCTCATTAGCAACGAATGGGTAACAAAGACTCTTATTTTTATATGAGTGGATTGATATCCATTTCACTTTTTCTTTTTTTTATGGCACTTTTTTTTGTTGGCATTATGATGTCTAATGATGTAAAGAGTTATGCTTTGCAAAAAGACGATCAAATCTCTATCTCTGTCAATATGGCAAATATTCAAGTTGATAACGTAAAAAAAAGTATTGAAAAGCCTGTAGAGAAAGAGGTTGAAAAGCCTGTCGTCAAAGAGGTACCAAAAGAAGAAGCGATAGTTCAAACGCAAAAAAAAGAGATAAATATTGACAATCTCTTTAGTCAAGTAACCACAAAAGATATAAAAAAAGATGATAAAAAAGTAGAAAAAGAAGTAGATAAGCGGGTAGCTCAGGAGCTTTCAAAAAAAAGCACAAAAGCACAAGAGAACCAAGTTGAATCTCTTGCTAGTAAAATGGAAAAAATTAACTCTCAAGTGAAATCTGACAAAGCGACTAAGGCTTCTACTGGTAGTGATGTAAATGAATATCGTGCTACAATTCAAGCTCTTATTTACGAGAATTTCTTTCCACCAGAGAATTCTCAGCAAAAAGTAGCTTTGGCTGTAATTGAGCTTGATGCATTTGGAAAAATGATTGATTTTAGGATTTTGACCTATTCAAATGATAGTTTGTTTGATAGTGAATGTGACAAAATCAAAAACAGATTGAAAACTGTTTTATTTCCAAAAAACCCTGACAATAAGTCGGGTACATATAAAATTCAGTTGATATCAGAGTAAAGAAGGAGTATATTGTGAAAATAGTTATTTCAATTTTATTAGTCATGGTTTCGTTATTTGCGAGTGATGCTACTATTGATGTTGTAAAGAAGGCAGATTCACTGCCAAGCATTGCACTTGAAGATGCTTCAGTGAGTTATGATACGACTTTTAAAAGCAAATTTTTTAAAACTATTGTTGCAGATTTAAATGTCTTGACAATTTTCAATGTTGAGAAATCATACAGAAATGTAAATTTTGATGCATCTGAAGTTTTGTATGAAAATAAAGATATGAACTATGTTTTGCGCTATAAACTAAGTCAAGATGATGCTCGTGCTTTTAATGTTGAGATGAAACTTATGCGTAGGGGAGAAGTCGTTCTTACTAAAAACTATAAGGTAAATAATCCTGATATCTATATGTTTGTAGCACATACTATGGCTTATGACGTCAATGAATTTATGGGTGAAAATCCTGTAGAGTGGATGAAAAGAAAAGTTATTCTCTCAAGAATGATTTCTCCACAAGTAAGTGAATTAGTTGTTGCTGATTATACATTGACATATCAGCATGTTGTTATAAAAGGTGGTTTTAATATTTTTCCAAAATGGGCAAATAAAGAGCAAAGCGCATTTTACTATACTTCACTAGCTGAAAAAATACCAACATTAAAATATATAGATTTAAAAACTGGAAAAAGCAGAGTTATAAAATCATCAGATGGAATGATGATATGTTCTGATATTAACGAAGATGCTTCAAAGCTGCTCTTAACAATGGCTCCAAGTGGTCAACCTGATATCTACTTATATGATGTCAAAACTCAAGCAACGAAAAAGTTAACTAACTTTGGTGGTATAGATGTAGGTGGACAATTTTTGGGTAACGACAAAGTTGTTTTTGTCTCTGATAGATTAGGTTATCCAAATATATTTTCGCTCAGTATTGCCTCTGGAGCAGTTGAACAGATGGTCTATTATGGAAAGAGCAACTCAGCTTGTAGTGTGCATGGAAAATATATTGTTTATAAAGCAAGAGAGAGTTCAGAGTCTTTCTCAGGCAATACATTTAATCTTCATCTTGCATCAACTGATACTGATATGGTAAGAAGATTGACTGCTGTTGGTTTGAATGAATTTCCTAAGTTTTCAGTAGATGGTGATGCTATTATCTTCGTAAAAAATTATCAGTCTCAAAGTTCAGTTGGAATTATTAGGTTAAATCATAATAAAAACTTTCTCTTTCCACTACAAGTAGGTAAGATTCAATCAATAGATTGGTAAAATTTGATTAGTCTAAATAAAATTTAATTTTATTTAGATATAATTGCGCAAACTAAACACAAGGTAGTAAAAATGAAAAGTATCGTTCTCGCAAGTGCTGTAGCAGCACTTTTGGTTTTAAGTGGTTGTGGTGATAAAGAGCCTCAAGTAGAAGCTACTGATGCAGCTGTTGCACAGCAAGCACCAGTACAAGCTGCTTCATCTGTAAAAGCACCTGCTACTTCTGATGTATCAGAAACAGCAGCTGAATATATGGCAAGAATCGAAAAAGAGTTGAAATCAATCTATTTTGATTTTGATAAGTTCAACATTAAAGCAGATATGCAAGCAGACCTTTCAGCAGATGCATCAGTTGCTAACACTAAAGCAAGCAAATTCCTTGTAAAATTAGAAGGTAATTGTGATGAGTGGGGCAGTGATGAGTATAACTTTGCACTAGGACTAAAAAGAGCTGAGACAGTAAAAAAAGCATTAGTTGCTGAAGGTGTTGATGCTAATCGTGTTTCTATGGTAAGTTTTGGTGAGAGCAGCCCAACGTGTACAGACAAGACAAAAGAGTGCTGGGCACAAAATCGTAGAGTTGATTTCAAACTTCTACCATAATTAGCCATTAGATGAACTTTAAAGTAATTGCTTCCTTAGCAATCTTTCTGCCTTCGTATCTACTCAGTGCCGAGCCATCAGCGTTCGGTGCGGGTAATTTAAACAACCCTAATCCTTATGGTCTTTCTTCAACAGAAGAAACACTTCTTGAGACTAAAAAAAATCTTCAAAAAGTTGTTGTAAAAAGCAATAATCAAGCAAATGAAGTTGATTCACTCAGAGAGAGAATTGATGGATTACAGACTATTATTGAAACTATAAGCACTACAAGTCGTGAAAATAAACTCAAGTTAAAAGCACTCGAAGAAGAGCAAAAATCTGGTAGTGGTGCCAAAGGTGAATACAATCAGCGTGTAGCAGATTCAATCGAAGTAAATAGCAAAGAACTAGAGAAGATAAATCTTCAAATAGTAGAGATCTCTAAGCTTATTGATGAAATTAATAAATCTTACGTACGTAAAGAGGAATTTAATGCATTGGTAAATGATGTAAATAAGTTTAAAGATCTTTTAGCAAAAGAGCTAAAGACAGCTCCAAAATCAAAACAGGCTGATACTAAAGAAACAAAAGAGCTTTCTAATGCTGATTTAGAAAAAAAAGCCAAACAATTATATGATAAAAAAAACTATAAAGAGTCAATAGCAATCTATAAAGAACTTATAGATAAAAACTATAAGCCTGCCAATGCTCACTATATGGCAGGAGAAATAGAGTACTATAGTAACAACTATGATGAAGCGATAGCATATTTTAAAAAGAGTGCAACTCTCCACGATAAAGCTACTTATATGCCAACGCTTCTACTTCACACTGCAATGTCTATGGAAAAAACTGGTGACAAGAAAAGTTCCCGTATGTTTTATGATGCTGTAGTTTCTCAATACCCACAAAGTTCGCAAGCTGACATAGCAAAAAAGAAGTTAAGCTCACTCAAATAATAGTTTGATAAAATCCGTAAATTAAATAAAAAGGTAGTCTTGCAATGGCAATAGAAAAAAATCAAATCGTTTCAATCGAATATGAAGTAAGTGATGGCGAAAAAGTTGTAGATAGCAACATTGGTGGAATGCCACTTGTGTTTATGTTTGGCAGAGGTCAGATTATTCCAGGACTAGAAAATGCAATTAGCAATATGTCTATTGGCGAAAAAGCAGAAGTTCTTGTAAAAGCAGAGGATGCGTACGGAGCGTATGAGGCAGAAGCAAAACAAGAAGTTCCCAGAGACCAGTTTGCAGGAATTGAGCTTGAAGTTGGAATGACGCTTTATGGACAAGGCGAAGATGGTGGTACTGTTCAAGTTGTTGTTCAAGACATAGGTGATGAGAGTGTTATTATCGATTTTAATCATCCATTAGCAGGAAAAGATTTGGTATTTTTAGTGGGAATTAATAATATCAGAGAAGCATCTACTGAAGAGATGATGAGTGGAATTCCTGTTGAAAACCAGCATGATGATTGCTGTGGCACTGGTGGTGGCACGGGTTGTGGATGCTAATTACATAACTGCTTCTGCCTCTTCGGCACAAGCATTTAAAACAGCTACTCTTTTAAAGACACTTAGTATTAACGCTCTCATAAGAGGTGAAACAGGTGTTGGTAAGAGTAGTTTGGCTCGTTATATACTTCCTGATGCACCTATCTTTGATGCGTCTAGTTATGATGAGTTACTACTTGCTCTTGAGAGCACAAATCAGGTTATTATTACTAACTTAGAAAATTCACCAAATATCAAAAAAATTTTAGATTTTGTAGTTGTCCATAATATTAGAATTATTGCAACGGCAGGGTATCTTTATAATCATGAGATGGTAGATAAAGTTTTTAGTATTAAATTAGATATTCCATCGCTCAAAGAGAGACCAGAAGATGTGGTTCTTTTGATACATAAGTTTATTAAAGAGGCTTCCCTGCTTTTTGGTCCAATGGAAACAGCGAAGTTTCATGAGATTAAACCAGATTTAAGCAGAAATTCTCACTCTTTGAGAAAGCAGATAATGATACACTATTTGCTTCAAAATATAAGTGAGAACGAGTTGATGGAGATTGTAGAAAATTATCTGTTTGAAAAACTTGGCTCAAATAGTGATTATAAAAACTTTTTACATCTTTTTGAAGTACCGCTGATTAATGCGGGGCTTCGAAAATTTAAATCACAACTACAGCTCTCTGATAAACTTGGTTTAAATAGAAACACATTAAGAAAAAAAATTGCAGATAATGAAAAATATTTCTAAAGGATGAAGATGAAAAAAATAGCGATGATTTTTGCAGGACAAGGTTCTCAAGCAACTGGTATGGGAAAAGATTTTTATGAAAATTCTGCCATAGCAAAAGAGATGTTTGAAGAGGCAGGAAAAAGAGTAGGGCTTCATTTTGGTGAGCTTATTTTTGGTGAACATGATTTGCTTGGGCAGACTGCTTACACACAACCCTCTATACTTTTGATTCAGATGATAGCATATAGGCTTTTTAAAGAGAGATGCCCAGAACTAAAAGCTGAACTCTTCTTGGGTCACTCACTTGGTGAGTTTTCTGCTCTTTGCGCAAGCGGTGCTATTGGCTATGTGGATGCGGTTGAGCTTGTGCATAGACGTGGTCAGTTGATGCAAGATGCATGCAGTGATATAGAAGCCGGAATGATGGTTGTTATGGGGCTTGATGATGACGCGGTTGAGAAGATTTGCACTGATGCGCAAAGTGATGGAAAAAAAGTTTGGCCTGCGAACTATAATCAAGATGGTCAGTTGGTTGTTGCAGGTATGAAATCAGACCTTGCTTCATTAGAACAGACATTTAAAGATGCGGGTGCAAAGCGCGCACTTCTGCTCAATATGTCGGTTGCAAGTCATTGTGAGCTTTTATCGCCCGCGCAAGTTCCGCTTAGAAGTTTAATGGAGAGTATGATAAGTGAAAATTTTGAAGCTCCTGTTGTCTCCAATGTAACAACAACTCCTTATGCAACGAAAAAAGAGGCAGTAGAGCTTTTAACCGAGCAGTTAATTAAACCTGTGAAGTATAAGCAGTCGATTTTAGCAATCGCTAATGATATTGATATTGCTATAG
>DKFQ01000106.1 GCA_002452425.1 Sulfurimonas sp. UBA6792
CTTCCCTCAGTGCCGGAAGATTATGTACACAGAGTAGGGCGAACAGGACGTGCAGGGCGTGATGGTGTGGCTATCAGCTTGATAGATATTTATGAAAAACATGAGATCAGAAGTATTGAGAAGGTTATTGGGATGAAGATTCCAAAAGAGACGGTAGCAGGATTTGAACCAGACCCAACTATCCGCAGAAAAGATCAAGATGAGGTAAAGCTCAAAAGTGAACACAAAAAACCAGAGGTAAAACGCTTCAAAAAAGCGCCGACAAAACCTAGCGGAGCAAAAAAAGAGACAACAAAAAAAGCTCCAACTTCTAAAAAAAGAAAAACTACAAAACGAGACTAAAAGGAGAGACACATGGAAGCAATCTACCCATACGCACACATCATCCACTTGGCACTTGCCGTTATCTTTATAGGATACGTCTTTACAGATGTTGTTATGATTTCAGCACTTAAAAACAAGTTTGGCAAAGAGACCGATACGAAAATTACACAAACGCTTGGGGCAAAAAGCTTCAAGATATTTCCGCTCGCACTTCTTGTCATTGTACTCACAGGCGGCATGATGATGTCAAAGTACATCAACTCTAACGCAGGTTTTTTTGAGACACCTTTGCAGCAGCTGCTTGTTGTTAAGATAACGCTGGCACTCATCATAGCGCTTGGTGTTCTTTATAATCTCTACACAAAATTTGCACAAAAACCAAAACACCCATTTATGCAGGAACACTTTCATAAGCTTGTTTTAGTGCTCGGATTTTTCATCATTGTTCTTGCAAAGATGATGTTTGTAGCATAAACTAAGATGATTTTACGAACAGGCTACAACTAAGCGCCATTGGAGTTGTTGTAGCTGTCCTATTATTTATATTTATGAACAAAAACCCAAATCAAACCTCTACCATAACAGTAAGCAAACAAGACACGATAGTCGCTTTTGGAGATAGTATCACCTACGGATATGGCGTTGCGCTAGAAGAGAGTTACCCTGAACAGTTACAAAAATTGTTGGGAGTAGAAGTTGTCAATGCTGGAATCTCAGGCGAGGAATCAGCAGAGGGACTAGTACGTCTCCCATCTCTTTTGGAGGCAAAACCTAAAGTAGTCATCCTTTGTCATGGCGGTAACGATATCTTGCGCCAACGCTCTACATTAAACCTTCAAAAAAATCTCCTTGAGATGATAAAACTCATCCAAGCAAGCGGAGCAGAAGTACTGCTCGTAGGGGTTCCCAACTTTGGTTTGCTCGGCTTCAAGCCACATCCACTTTATAAAGAGATAGCCCAACAAACAAATGTACTCTTTGAAGAGGATGTTTTGTCATTTGTCGAGGCAGACAACAGCCTAAAAATAGACGCAATTCATCCAAATCAAAAAGGGTACGAAATCATGGCAAAAGCGTTTGGAAAATATATAGGGGTGAAAGAAAATTAATCACACTTTGGATACAACAAAAGTATAAATCTTCTGGAAGTTTGTGGGTAAGGGAATTGTTTTGCTTTTAAATGGCTTCTACTTGGAGCGATTCTTTTTTATTTTTAACAATTTTTGTTTTAGCTTTTTAGGGGTGCCCTTACTCCTATTTCAGAAGATTAAAAAGATTTTTCATCTGCTTTTTAAAAATCACGTGTAATTTTGTAACAAAATTATCACATTTATCACATTTTTAACTCTTTTATAAAAAAAAAATTATACTATTATGCTAGAATTACCACACTATTTCATTAAAAAATCATAGCAAATCAATAGAGAAGATTATGGAAAAACACACTATTATTATTGTCGAAGATGATGAAATTACGGCGCTCAATCTTAAGCTCTCTTTACAAAAGCATGGGTATAAAATCCTTGCTACATGCGATAATGCCTTAGATGCTTTGCTTAGCATCGAAAAAAACAAACCCCATATCGTTATCATTGATATCTCTTTGCAAGAGGGAAGTGATGGGATTGCTCTTGGAAGAAAAATCAGGCAAAACTACTCTCTTCCTTTTATCTATCTTACTTCATACAGTGATGATGACATTATCTCAGAGGCAATTACGACGGAGCCTTATGGGTATATCGTCAAACCTTTTGACCCATCTTCGCTTCATGCAACGATTCAAATGGCTATCTTTAAGTACGATATGGAGATGAAGAGAATCGAGGAGGCAAACGCTTCTAAGATAGATGAGGAGAGCATCACAAAACTTCTTCATGCAAAAAAAGAGAGAGACAGACCGATTGTTCTTTTTGGAACTGCCTACTCTGTAGATATTGCTAAAAATGAGACCTGTTACAATGGACAAAAACTCAAGCTTACAAAAAAAGAGAATGCCATTTTACGTCTTCTTGTGGCAAAACTTGGAAGCGTCATCACGTTTGAGCAAGCTATCAACTATGTTTGGAAAGAAAACGGTGCGACTGAAAACAGTATTCGCACCCTTGTTTGGAGACTTCGCAGTAAGCTCCCAACAGACATCATTAAAAATGCTTCAGGAATTGGCTACTACATCGAAGAGTAGCCTTTTTTTAGAGAGTTCTTTACTCTATTTTGATTGCTAAAAGCCTCTCTCTTATATACTCAAACGCCTCTTCATAGTTAAAGTTCGCATCTGCTGCTTTTGCCATTTTTTCTATTTTTGCGCTCTCTTCTTGTACCTCTTCGAGTCTGAAATTACCACTTGAACCTTTAATGCTATGTGCTATAAGCGCTATATTTTTGTAGTCTCTCATCGCAATCGCCTCTTGCATCTGTGGTATCTGCTTGGACATTTTTTTGATAAAAAGGTCTGCTAGCATCATCAACTCACTTTGGCTAAGCATCAACTCTTCTGCAAGTTTATGTGTATCGAGCCCTTGTATGCCGCCACTTTGCACCACTGTTTTTGGATGTGCATGGTTTTGTTTGGATGCTTTGAGGTAGTGTGAAAAAACTCTCTCAAGCTCTTTAAGCACAATAGGTTTGCCCAAAAAGGAGTCAAAACCACTCATCAGCCCTCGCTCACGTGCGCCTTTGATGACATTTGCAGTTAGTGCAGAGATGGGAGTGTGACGCAACTCATTTTCTCTCTCATACTTTAAAATCTCCTGTACTGCCCTGT
Organism: Sulfurimonas sp. UBA6792; assembly: GCA_002452425.1. GTDB lineage: Bacteria > Campylobacterota > Campylobacteria > Campylobacterales > Sulfurimonadaceae > Sulfurimonas. The sequence goes on from DKFQ01000106.1 coordinate 3,086, forward strand.
TTCCGTCCATGATTGGCATCTGCTCATCCATTAAAACTAAGTCATATCTATTTTGTTTATACAAACGGACTGCTTCTAAGCCATTGATTGCCAAATCATAGGTAAGTCCATACTTCGTAAGTAAGATTTTGATAAGCTCTTGATTTGCCTCATTATCCTCCGCAACAAGAATATGCCCTTGAAATTTGAGAACCTTATGCACTCTTTGAGGAGAGGTTTCATCTGGATGGAGCAACTCATCAAAGGTGCTCTTTATCTTTGAGCAGTAGAGCGGAAAACATATGGTCGCTATATGTGGATATTTTTCGTACATATCGCTTGGTTTGTTCGTAAGTGCAACATACTTTTTATCAGAGTCGATTATCTGTTTTTTAAACTCCTCATCAACACCCTCTTCCAAAAAGATAATGACATCATCGCTTGGCAAGAGCGTATCGACCATCTTGATATCTATGTTAAATATCTTAGAGTATTTTAAAAATGAATCTGCCTTGTAGTCCTGTTGTAAATCTTTGAGATAAAAAACGATGTGAAGTTGTCGAATCTCATCCAAATCATTAAAGACCTGACATGAGTTATCATGAATTTCCACAGGAAGCTCTACCCAAAAGGTACTCCCTCTGCCTAGCTCAGAGCTTACATGAACACTACCTCCCATGTGCAGAGCAAGTTGGTTACAGATGGAGAGCCCAAGCCCCGTACCCACCATATGTTCAACCTCTCCTCCTCCTGCTTGCGTAAATGCTGTGAAAATATTGCCTATATCACCTTTTGCAATACCGATACCGTTATCGCGTACACTTACTCTTAGCACTCTCTCTTTGCAGGTCGCCTCCACATGGATATGCCCTTTATTTCTAGTAAATTTGATAGCGTTACTTAAAAAGTTAGACAATATCTGCTTGATACGCAAGGAGTCTGCATAGAGCTCTTTTGGAATAGCAGGATCTATAAAAGAGGTGATAGTGATATCTTTGTGGTTTGCCGAAGCGACAAAAAGTTCTAGTGTATGACTGATTTCGTTATGGATAGAGAAGATTCTAGGTTCGATGGTAAACTCACCGCTTCTGAGTTTAGAGAAGTCCAAAATATCGTTAATAATGCTTAAGAGATTTTCCCCGCTATTTAAGATGATTTCCAAATATTTTCTATGCTGTTTTGAGATATCTTGCTCCAACAAAAGATCCACAAAACCTAAAATGGCATTGAGTGGCGTTCGTATCTCATGGGACATGTTAGACAAAAAGTACTCTTTTGCTTGTGAAGCTTTTTGCGCTTCAAGCCTCGCATCGATAAGCGTGGTAACGTCATTTGCAATAGAGATGTACTCAGTGGTGTTGTCATAAGGGTCTGTAATCTCGACAATAGTCACATCGACATAAAAGTACTCCCCGTTTTTTTTGTTATTTTTGATAGTACCGTGGAAGATACCGTTGTGCTCAAGCTGAAACCATAAATCTCTAAAGTACTCCTCCGGCATATCGGGATGCTTGACGATGCTGTGGTAGCTTCCGATGAGCTCCTCTTGGCTGTATCCGCTAATCTTGACATACTTGTCGTTGACATAGGTAATCTTACCGCCTTTGTCGGTCTTTGAGATAATCGCACTCTCATCAAGCGCTTTTTGGTACTCGCCAAGGAGCTTTGCATGTCTATTTATCTCTTGCTCTTTTTGGTAGATGGTATCGGTGTAGTAGCGTAAAATACCTTGAAAATTTTTATCAAACATATAAGAGATCTCTTCAAAAATATTTTTTGAGTTGAGATTTGCATCGTAAGTGAAGTCTATGAT
>DKFQ01000118.1:0-5666 GCA_002452425.1 Sulfurimonas sp. UBA6792
TTATAGTGTATGTGTCCCCAATCTTTATCTTTTCTGTTTACATCTTTGATAGCATAGTGCTGCTGATCCACGCCCATCTCTAAAGTATAGTTTTGCAGTTCGCACTCGCCTGACTGGTCACAAACACCACACTCAAGCGGATGGTTTACATCGTAAACTTCCATGATTGCTCTGCGCTCTTTAGCGATATTTTCAGTAGAGGTTACAACGCTCATCCCCTCTTTAGATTTTGCATTACACGCATAAACCTGCTTGCCATCTGCCTCTACAAGACACAAACGACATGCAAGTGTCGGGCTGCATCTTGTCAGATAACAGATTGCTGGGATAAAGATATTGTTCGCACGAGCGGCATTGAGTATGTACTCGCCCTCTTGCGTCTCTATCTCTTTTCCATCAATGTTTATAGTAATTTTACTCATGAAACCACTCTCACTATTTTGGATTTTTCAAATCTATATCTGCTGGCATCTATGCTTATATCAAAAGTAGGATTTAGCGCAATAGTTCCTTTTAGGTCACTATCTAGCTTAAACTCTCTTTGGATTTTGGTTGCTCCAAAGCTAATCTCAACCATATCGCCGTCATTTATTTTTGCCGCAACTGCGAATTGTGCAGAACCTCTCAAGAAGCTCTCTTTTGGAAGCTGCTCTGCTTTTTGCGTGTAGCTATTAAACTGTAAAACTGGGTCACACTGATAGATGATAGTTCCGTTGAACTCCGGCATATCATCAAGCTCTTCAACCTCGCCGTCCGCCACACATGCAACTTCATCTAGGATATATCCTCGTCTGTCTTCGCCAAGCGGTGAGAGGAAATTTTGCAAATCATCAAACGCAACGCCCTTAAATCCTGCGCTAAGAGGAAGCTCTTTTGTATAGGCAATCGTCTCTTCTTGTTTTACGCCCAAAGCATTAGCAAGGTCGTTAAGCGTGTATCCCTCAAACGCAAGTGCGACATTTGTCGGAAGCAGTTGGTTGTCGATGCTTACAAAAGTTCCCTCTTGCTGATTAAGAGCAGGGGAAGCCAGATTTGCACCCTCTAATGAAGAGATAACAAACGAACCTTTTGCATTGTAGCCCACAACATCAGCGATATCTTGATCCGCATCTAAAGAGTTGATAAGCGATACACCCAGAGTGTTTACTTCACGAGGGACAACTACCAAAGAAAAATCACTATATTTTTCAATCAACGCTGCGAGTTTTGCGATGTTTGACGCTCTTGGATGCGCCATAAGGTCGCCTCCGATAACAAGCGTGCGTTTTGTCGCTCTTGCAAAAGAGCACATCATAAACTCTAACTCCTCTTCTCCGATGTTTGTTTCAGCATAGAGATAACCAAAGTCAAGTGCATCAAAAAACGCTCTCTCCTCTTGCGGCAAATCAGCATCTTTTAGAATCGCATCTGCCAAAAGTGCCAAAACACCCTCTTCAGTACCGACTTCATGCTTCATCATCTGCGTGATAACATTTTGCATCAACACATCTTCAAGCGGGTGTGCATAGAGTATCTTTGCGCCGTTATGCTTTGAAGCGGTTGTGAGGGCATAGCGCACGGCAGGATTGTCTGTTGCGATTCTGCTTCCTATAACGACAACTGCATCAGAGCGTCTGATGGCATCAAGAGAGCCGCTGTGGTGAAGTTTGCCGCTTATGGAGCTATATGACTTCATAAACTCTGCAAATTTTCTTGCGTCTTCATTGAAGAGTTTTATGCCTAGCTTCTCTTTTAGAAGCTCTAAGATGTATGCCTCTTCATTGGTAATCATAGAAGAGAATCTGATAGCTTTTGCATTTTTGAGTGCTTCTATGGCTTTTGCAAACGCCGCTTCATCCCTTTGCGCTTTGTTGTCAAAGTCAAAACCAAATCTTCCCGCACCGCAAAGTGTACTAAACTCAAAGTTGTTTTTTACTCTAAATATCTCATCTGCACCGTTAATGGAAGCGTGTCTTGTTTCATATTCAAGCGGACATCCACCTGAGCAGTGAGCGCATGTAGCAGGAACTTTCTCAAGCTCCCACGCATTTGCTCTATAGCGAAAACTACTGCTTGTAAGCGCACCGACAGGACAAACCGCAATACACTCTCCACAGAAAGTACAATCAAGAGTTTCACTGTTTTTTGGAATGATGGTTGAGCTGTAACCGCCAAATTTTACTTCGATTGCGTCATCGCCGATAACCTCATTACAGACATGCACACACTTTTCACACAAGATACAAAGAGAGGGTTCATAGTTGATAAGTCCCCACTCTTTAAGAGGTCGCAACTGGTCTTTTGCGCTAAAGTGCTGGCGTGATACATTGAACTCCAAAGTTTTGTTTTGAAGGTCACACTCTCCGGATTTGTCACAAACACCGCACTCTAGGGGATGGTTTACATCGTAAAGCTTCATGATGTTTGTTCGCTCATGGTTTAGCGCATCAGAGTTTGTAGTAATCTCCACGCCCTCAACAGGAGGCGTGTTGCAGCTAAGCACAAACCCGTCCATTCCGCTTGCTTCAACGACACACATACGGCATGATGCACACGGCGAAGTTTTTGAGATGTAGCACATAGTCGGGATATAAATCCCGTTTTTACGAGCCACCGTTAAAATAGTCTCGCCCCTTTGCGCTTCTACAGAGATACCGTCAATTTTAAAATTAATCAATTTTTCCATACCGCCCATCCTCTACGCCTGCACCATAGCTATATAGTAACAGCGCATACATCTCTCTGCTTCGCTCATAGCCTCTTCTTGCGTAAAGCCTAAGTTTACCTCTTTGTTGTTGTACTTTCTATCTTCAACTTCAAGAACTTGGCTATGTTGTCTTGGCACGCCTTTTAACCAGCCCGTAATCTTCTCTTTTTTGTCATAAACACGGAGTTTTTTGAGGTGATCTTCCATAATCTCCTCATCGGTAAGCGTAATTTCGCCTGTTTGAACATATCTGCTCATAACAGAAGCCGCTCTTTTTGCCTGACCGACTGCATTGACAATAGTCATAGGTCCATACTCACAATCTCCAGAAGCAAAAATACCTTTGCGAGATGTCATGTAGTCCTTTCCGTTTGTCTTGATAGTCGCCCATGAAGTCATCTCAATCTCCCATTCAGGAGGTAAAAGTTTCAAATCAGCAGACTGAGAAACAGCAGGGATAAGGTAATCCGCCTCTATAACATAAGAAGCACCCTCAATTTTTACAAGCTCTGCTCTTCCGCCGTTTGGATCGGGAACTAGCTCATACTTATCAATCAAAAGAGATTTTAAGATATTTTCTTCATCCACCATCTCTGCAACAGCGGAGTGAAAAAGAAACTCTACACCCTCTTCTACTGCTTCATGGTACTCTTCATAAGTCGTATTTTTGATGATGGTTTTCTCATCTCTACGGTAAATCATATAGACTTTTTTAGCATTTGCTCTGATAGCACAGCGCACAACGTCCATAGAGGTAAAACCACCACCAACACAAACGAGAGTCTTTCCAGTCAAGTCAACATAGTCTGTCGTTAAGAGGTTTTTCTCTTGTTCCTCTTTGGAGATTTTATAGCCGTACTTCTCATAAAGATTTACTTTATCCAAAAAGTCTATCGCACCCCAGTATCCTTTGATGTCCGCTCTCTCGTTGTTACAGTAAACTTTTTTAGAGATTCTAGTTCCAGTTGCAACCATAGTCGCATCGTATTCATTCTCAAAGCGTCGCATATCATCAGCATTGACTTTATGGTTTACGATAAAGTTGACACCCATATCTTTAACACATTCAATATCTTTGTTGTATTTGTCTATAGGCATCCTGTACTCTGGAACACCAACTGCAACTTCGCCACCTAAAACTGGAAGCTCTTCATAAACATCGACCTCTACACCCTCAGCGGCAAGATAGTAAGCGGTAGTTAATCCTGCAGGACCTGCACCGATGACTGCAACTCTTTTGCCGCTCTTTGGTTTTTTCTCAAGCGGATGAAAAAAGTCATACCCATGGTCTGTTTCCCAGTCTGCACCCAAACGCTTTAAAGCCATGATAGAGATAGGCTCATCAAGGTTTGTTCTGCGACATGCATCTTCACACGGATGCGGACAGACACGACCGCAAACATGAGCAAGCGGCATTGTCTGGCGTGTTGCCATCAAAGAGTCATCCATTCGAAGGTCTCGCACTCCCTCGATGTAAGCAGGGATATCGACATGAGAAGGACAAGCATCTGTACATGGTGCGGTAATCTTTGCTATGTATGCGATAGATTCGCCATAATGAACAGATGGTTTTTGCTCATTGATGCACTCTAAAAATGTCTCTTCAAAATGTTCCATAATATCAAGAATAGGATTTGGAACAGTCTTTCCAATCTCACATTTTGAAGTGATTTGCATACTCTTGCCAATCTCTTTTAAATGGTCCAAATCGGCTATGCTTCCCTCGCCACGGGCAATTTTGTCAAGTTGGTCATACAAAATACGACCGCCCCAACGCCCTGGTGCGCATCTACCACACGCTTCTGAGTACTCCTGATACTGTGCTGCGTACTCCATCGCAAGACGGATAACATCCACATCTTTATCAAAAAGCGCAACGCCGTCCCAACCGATGAATGCTTTGGACTCACGATGACTATCATATTGTGCTGGCAGGTTGTACGCCGATTCTTTCCACTCCTCAAGAGGCGTGTTGATGTTGTTGACAAACTCGCCATTCCAAGTAGAAAAATATACTTTGCTCAAAATTGTAATCCTGATTATTTTTTAGTTACGATAGTCCAATCGACTTCGTTAAATTTCAAAGAGTTCAAAAGCTCGTAGCCACACTCTTTTACCAAATCCGCCGATCTTTGAATCGGAGAAAAATCGCCAATCTCAAAAAGGAAAATCGCAACTTCACCAGCTTTATGCACCGATAAAATCTCTCTCATACGAGGCTCAAAACCATCTTTTAAATGTCTTAAATCATATCTTTTCATTAGCGGTCAACCTCTCCAAATACGATATTTGTTGTACCTATGATAGAGACAACGTCTGGGATGTAGTGTCCCGGTAATAGGTCAGTTAAAATCCCTGTATGCCAAAATGACGGCGCACGGAGTTTTAGTCTGTACGGGTATGGTCCGCCTTGAGAGTTGATGTAAAAACCAAGCTCGCCTTTTGGCGATTCAGTCGCTACATAAACCTCTCCTACAGGCGGTCTCATACCTTGCGTTACAAGAACAAAGTGCTGCATCAAAGAGTAGTTTTGTGTCATGATGTCAAGTTTTGGAGCTGAGATATACTTTGGCGCATGTGCCATAAGTTCAGTCTGTCCATCTTTTACACACTTCTCATACATGTCGATAGTTTGGTAAAGAATCTTTGCAGACTCTCTCATCTCTTCCATATAGATACGGTATCTTGCAAAGTTATCGCCCTTGTCAGAGTAAGGAACTCTAAACTCTACTTCATCATAAAGCTCGTATGGCTCCTCTTTACGGATATCCCATGCAACGCCGCTAGCTCTAAGCATTGGTCCAGAACAGCCCCATGAAAGTGCCATCTCTTTTGAGATAGTTCCGACCTCTTCCATTCTCATACGCCAGATGCGGTTTGTGTCAAGAAGGTCTTCATAATCTTTGATATTTGAAGGGAGTTTGTCTAAGAATGTTCTTAGTTGCGCTATAAAACTATCTTGAATATCAAGAGGAACACC
>DKFQ01000118.1:5686-7240 GCA_002452425.1 Sulfurimonas sp. UBA6792
GTACTCTCTCTCACGGAATGCAAAAAGGAAAACCGTCATTGCACCGATGTCAAGAGCAGTCGTTGCCAACCAGAAAAGGTGACTCATAAGACGGTTAATCTCTAGGAGCATCATACGGATAACTTTTGCACGGCGAGGCACTTCAAGCCCGATAAGCTTCTCAACTGCTAGTGCGAAACCATAGTTGTTTGAAGATGATGCGATGTAGTCCATACGGTCGGTTGTCGGCATAAACTCATTGTAAATCATGTTTTCAGCCATCTTCTCCATACCACGGTGAAGATAACCTATATCCGGATGCGCTTTTACAATCATCTCTTGTTGAAGATGGAGCATCAAACGAAGCTGTCCGTGAGCAGAAGGGTGCTGAGGACCGAAGTTTAGAATCATCTCATTATCTTCTCTATCAAAAGTGATATTTTCAAAAAACGGGTTTAATCTATTTGTTACTTGCATGTTACTCCCTATCTTTGAGGATTGTCGATAACGACAGAATCTTTTTTGTCAAATTTCTTAATCATGAAAACACCGCCCTCTTCTTGATAGTTTTGAACTACCTTAGGCTCGTTACCTGTAATCGTTGTCCCTTTTGGCACTTCATGTCCAAGGCGGGCAAAACGCTCAGAGTCATAGCGGTCAACTTTTGCAGTATCGCGAAGTTCAGGTCCGATAATATCTCTTGCCTCTTTGCCGTAGATCTTGTCAACTTCATACCATGCGGCAAATTCATCGCCTTGAAGCGGGTAAGTTTTAAGAAGTGGATGCCCCTGCCAGTCGTAAGGCATAAGGATACGCTTCATAAACGGATGTCCGTTTGCTTCGATGCCAAACATGTCAAACATCTCACGCTCAGACCAGTCAGCAGAGCGGAAAAGCTTCTCAACAGAGTTTACTGCTTCGCCTTTTTTGATAAACATTTTGATGCGGATGCGCTTGCGTTTACTCATGCTAAGCATCTGGTAAAAAACTTCAAATCCGCCGCTTTTTGCAAGCCAGTCAATCGCACTCATCTCGCTTAACTGCACATAGTCGCACTCGTCTCTAAGAAGTTCTAAGACTTTGTAGTTATCCTCCGGCTTTATATAAACCACCATTTGCTCTACTTGAATGTAAGCATCAAGAACTTCACACTTTGCTTTGATGGCTTCTAGGTCGTGAGCAAAAACTTCATCACTCTCTACAGGAGACTTCGGTACTTGCGGTGCAACATAAAATCTGTCTGTATAGTACGCTTTTTTCTGTACGTCATCTTTTGGTTTATACGCTCTCATTACATTAACCTTTTAGCTTGTTGCGCTCTTGAAGCTTGATTTGCACGGATTTTTTTCTGTAGAAGCATAACGCCGTACTGAAGTGTCTCAGGGCGAGGCGCACAGCCCGGAAGATACAAGTCAACAGGGATGATTCTATCCACGCCTTGGACCGTTGCATAGGTGTTGAACATACCGCCCGTGTTTGCGCACGAACCCATTGAGATAACCCATTTTGGTTCAGTCATCTGGTCATAAAGTCTTTTGATAAACTCTGCGTGTTTTTTTGTCAAAGTTCCTGCAA
>DKFQ01000117.1:0-206 GCA_002452425.1 Sulfurimonas sp. UBA6792
GCACTTAAAAGGCTTTTTTGCATAAGCGCTTTTAAGATGCCAACATCCATAAAACCCTCTAGCTCTTCCATATAGTCAAAAACAAGCGTTCTGCTGTTGAGTGCAAAGCCGCAAATCTCCATAAGCCCAAAATACTCACTCTCCTCACCATTGACACCAATCTCATCCAGAGCGCTTATAAACGTCTCTTTTGTGATGAGACGCGG
>DKFQ01000117.1:224-520 GCA_002452425.1 Sulfurimonas sp. UBA6792
GAAGGAGATTTTGCAGTAGTAGTCGTTAATTTTTCTAAATTTTTTAAAATCTCTTCATCACTATTTGTTTTGAAAATAAGGTCATAAATACCTATCTTCTTGTCAGCTCTAGTACTTTGTAAAATCATCTGTGCTAAAAACGATGCGTCAGCACTAGTCGCTTTTCTTATGTTTATACCCATAAACCTTTTTCCATATTCAAAAAATTAATCTGTTTCACATTTTGGTAATAGTAACATACTTTATGGTAAAAAGTTTCTTAATTATTCTAATTTGTCAAATCTTTATTTATGCGA
>DKFQ01000117.1:732-4405 GCA_002452425.1 Sulfurimonas sp. UBA6792
CACGCAACAAAAGAGCTTATCTGTGTTGATGATACAGAGTCGAAATTTTACAACCAGATTATAAAAAAACCTTATGATTTGCCAAAAAGTTTTGAAGAGATGAGACGAGATGATGGGCAGTATGAGCTTGGCATCACGGTGGGTCATAACAAAGAACAACTTTACAAAAGAGGTTCTTGTATCTTTATCCATGTTCAAATGGGGGATAATGCACCGACAGCAGGATGCACTTCAATGAAACTTGAAGATTTGCAAAAAATCACCTCTTGGCTTAATGGAAGCAAAAAACCCATCCTAGTGCAAATCACAAAAGCACAAAAAGAGGAAGCTTTAAAACTCTACCCGATGCTAAGGAGAGAAGAGTAAAAACTACTCCTCTTCTTTGCTCATATAGTCTTTTGCGGCAATCCCCATAAGAGAGAGACCAGTCTTAAGAGAGAGACCCACAAGCATAAGAAGCTTGAGAAGTTTCGCCTCATCCTCCGTACCGATAATTCTGCAATCATAGTAAAATTTATGCAGTGACGCGGCAAGTGACTTGAGATATTCTGGAAGCTTTTGTACCTGTCTTGAGGCAAAAGCATCCTCAACGATTTCAGGTAATAGAAGCGCGTCAAACATCAAGATATCCGCCGCTTCATCGAGATTTTTCAGCGTTGCAGCCATAATCTCTTCCTCACTCAAATCACTCTTTGAAAGAAGCGTTTTGATACGTGCATGTGCGTACTGGATGTAAAAAATCGGGTTAGAACTATCTTGCTTTTTAAATTCTGCCAAGTCAAACTCTAACGCCGTATCGCTCTTTTTAGAAGCAAAGATAAATCTCAGCGCATCCGAACCAATCTCTTCCACGATGTCGCTCATAAGGATAACATTACCCGCGCGCTTACTCATCTTATAAGGTTCGCCATTTTTTAAAAGACTTACCATTTGAGAGAGCTGCACTTCAAGTTTAGAGCTATCATACCCCAAAAACTCAACCGCTGCTTTTACACGAGGAATATATCCGTGATGGTCGGCTCCCCAGATGTTGATATAGTGGTCATATCCACGTTCAAACTTCTGGTTATGATAGACAATATCACCCGCAAGATAGGTCGGACGTCCATCTTCACGAACAACAACTCTATCGGCATCATCACCCTTTTGAGAAGATGCGATAAAGATTTTGTCATCTTTCTTATAGATGCCCTCTCCCATCTTTGCCATAACCCTCTCCCAATCATCATAGAGAGAAGATTCATAGACAAAAGTGTCAAAAAAGATATTAGTCGCACCCAAATCTCTTTTGATAATCTCCATAACACCATCTTTTGCCCAGATAGCAAGCTCTTTTTGGCGAGATGCATCACTTAAAATCTCTATACCGAACTTCTCGACTGCCTCTTGTGCGAGAGGGGAGAGGTACTCTCCTCTGTAGTAGCTCTGTGGGTACTCAACACTCTCTTTGAGTATATTTTCACGTCCATAAAGCTGGATGGAAAGCCCTAGCAAATCTATCTGATTGCCCGCATCGTTTACATAATACTCAGCCGTTATATCATAACCTAAGTGCTTTGCAAGTCTATAAAGAGTGTCCCCATAAACCGCGCCTCTGGCATGTCCTATATGAAGCGGTCCCGTCGGGTTTGCACTGACAAATTCTAAAAGAATTTTCTCTTTTTTCTCGCCCTTTGCAAACTCGCCTGGATTTTGCAAAGCCCATGCCCCGTACTCGCTTAAAAAGTCTTCACTGAGACGGAAGTTGAGATACCCTTTAACAGAGTCAACTTTTCCAAAAACATCGCTATCTTCAAAAGAGGATGCAAGTTCATCGGCAATTTTCATAGGGGATTGCTTCAACTCTTTTGCTAAAGAAAAAGCTATTGGGGTAGCAAAGTGACCAAAAGAGCGGTCACGAGGCTTTTCTAAAACAACTTCACGACCAAACTTTTCGCGCAAAAGCGCCGATACTCGTTGTTTCAATGGTTACGCTTGTGTTGTAGTTTTTGGAGTTTCAACTGTTGCAGTTGTTTCTGTCGGCTCTACTTTTTTAGGAGTTTCAGATGATGCAGTTTTTATTTCATCGCCATCAACGTCATCATTTTTCATCTCAGCTTTAAAGTTTTTGATTCCCTTACCGATTCCCTTTGCTAACTCAGGTATCTTTTTTGCTCCAAAAAGTAAAACTACAATCGCCAATATAACCAGTAACTCTTGTCCACTAGGCATTCCCATATTTCATTCCTTCTTTAAAAATTAAGTTGAAAATTATAGCCAAATATGCTGTAACTTCTCTTATTGCTCTATATCTTCCCAACTTCGCACAAAATCATTTATCTCATTTGCAGGGATTTTTACTCTTGCCGCTTTTGCTATAACACGCAAAACTTCTGCCGCTTCTTGCAAGTTGTCATTGACGATGAGAAAATCATACTCACTCACTCTTTGCATCTCTCTCTTTGCCATGTCGATGCGGCGATCTATCACCTCTTGAGAGTCTGTTTGTCGCGCTTCAAGGCGTTTTTTAAGCTCTGAGAGCGTGGGAGGCGAGATAAATACCGAAGTAGTAATATCCCCCAAACGGTTGATAATAGTAGCATTCCCCTGCACATCAATATCAAAAATGACAAGTTTTCCCTCTTTAAGAGCCTCTTTGACGGGCTTGATGGAAGTACCATAGTAGTTTCCATGCACAACCGCATACTCTAAAAAGAGATCCTGCTCTATATCTTTTTTAAATTCCGCTTCGTCCACAAAATGATAGTGAACGCCATCCTCTTCACCCACTCTGATAGAACGCGTTGTTGTGGAGATAGAGAAATAGCATGCACCGATATCTTTGATAACCTCTTTGAGCAGTGAACTTTTTCCTGCTCCACTAGGACCTGAGAGTACTAAAATAGCTCCTGATTTATGGTTCACTACGCATCACCTAATGTTATATTGATATTTATCTTCATCCCTTGAAGTGAAGCAGCGACATCTTCATTTGACAAGGCTTTGAGGAGTTTTTTAAGTGCTTCTACACCGTTGCTATTGTGGCTTGTATGTTCTAAAGAACTCTGCTCATCTGCTTTTTCTAAAGTCACATCTTGAGATGTTTTTGCATCACAGAGTTCTGGCTGTTCCTCTTGCACCTCTTCGCCAATAGCGAGTTTTAAGTCTCTGCTTGTCAAAGAACCGATACTCAAGAGTATGTCCTCATCAAGCTCACTCTGCAAATCTTCATCGCTTAGAGAATCCACTGCCTCTTGTATCTGGGATGCTAAATCTTCTTCTTCAAACTCTTCTTCAGGTTCTTCCTCTTCAAGATTTTCCTCTTCAACCTCATCCTCTTGTAGCGCTTTTTCAAGCTCCTCTTGCGCTTCTACCTCTTCTTGTGCTTCCTCTTCAAAGTCATCTTCTTCAAGCTCTTCTTCTTCAAAGTCATCTTCATCAAGTGTCTCTTCAAGCTCCTCTTGCGCTTCTACCTCTTCTTGTGCTTCCTCTTCAAAATCAAGCATTTCTTCTTCGTCAGTCTCTTCTTCAAGCCCATGCAACGCATCTTCTTCAAAAGAGAATGAATCTTCCATCAACTCCTCTTTTGGAGTTTGGATATCTTCTAGCTCTAATGCGTCATCTTCAAAGTCAAGCTCATCATCCTCTTGCTCATCTGGCGTAGTGCCAAAGTCAAAATCATCAAAGCCTTCCG
>DKFQ01000001.1 GCA_002452425.1 Sulfurimonas sp. UBA6792
AGCAGTGCTTTGAGTACGACCGAGATTTTGTACTCTTTTTTTAAAGAAAACGGTGTCAAAATCAACAAAAAGATGGCAACAGCGCTCTATGTTGGGCTGCTTGAAGATAGTGAGGGTTTTTTAGGTGAGAGTGTGGATGGCACGACTTTTGCTATAGTTCAAGAACTAATAACACAAGGTGCAGAGTTTCAACTTTGCAATAAAAAAATCATGAAAAGCACCTCTTTGGCGGCGTTGCGTCTCAGAGCAGCTATGCTTAAAGATATGGTGCTAGAGTATAGTGCAACCATTGCCTTTTTTGGTGTGAGTCATGAAGAGATGAAGCAAAGCGGAGCTGTGGCGGAGGATGCGGAGGGGGCGCTAGAAGAGTCCCTTTTTCTGCCTCATGTGCAAGTTGCGCTTTTGCTGCGACAAAGAAGCGATTTGAGCATTAAAGGCTCTTTGCGCTCTGATGGAAGTGTTGACTGTGCTTCCATTGCACTCCATTTTGGTGGTGGCGGGCATCTAAGTCGAGCAGGTTTTGTCCTCAAAGAGGGCTACTCTTTGCAAGAGGCAAAAGAGAAAGTATTAAGTTTAATAAAAAAGGAAATTATATTTTGAGAAGAAGAGAAAATAGTGCTTTATATGGGATGTTGTTTATTATCGCGATGATACTGGGAGGTGCTTTATATGTTTATACGTCTGCAACGTTTGAGAGAGAAGTTCCTGAGATTGCATTGCCTAATGATGGTTACTGGAACTTAAAAGATCCGCTAGAATTGTCTATTAGAGATAGAAGTGGACTTAAATCGTATAAAGTGACTCTTAAAACGTCTTCCGAAGAGAGCGCTTTGTCTCATGAACAATTTTTGGAGCCAAAAGAGTCTGTTTCTCTCAAGATAGAGTCTCCAAAAAGTGTCTTTACCATGAAAGATAAAGCACTTACGATTATCGTAGAAGCACAAGATGCAAGTAGATGGAACTTTTTTCAGGGAAATGCCCTTAAGCAAGAATATACTCTAAAAATTGATAAAAAAAAGCCAATCGTGAACATTATTTCAAATTCGTATAAAATCAGCAAAGGCGGTTCGGCACTTGTGATTTTTCAAGTAGAAGATGACAATCTCAAAGATTTTTACATCCAAACTAGCTTTGATAAAAAATTCGCAGCACAGCCATTTCATAAAGAGGGTTACTATGTTGCCCTTATCGCTTGGCCTATGACTGAGTCAGGTTTTAAAGCAACTGTTGTAGCGCAAGACCATGCAAAAAACACAACACAAGCTTATGTGCCGTTTTATCTCAATGAGAAGGTTTATAAAGTTTCCAATATCAAACTGAGTGACAACTTTTTAAAGGGCAAAATCGCAGAACTTGCAGAGGAATTTGAAGAGACGCAGGGTGTTTTTGACCCAATCGAGCAGTTTAAAATCATCAATGAAAAAGTGCGTATGAAAAACGAGGCATTAATCCATGAAATCACATCAAAAGTGCCTCAAAACATGGTAGATGACTTTCGTATAAATAAAATGTATCCACTTAAAAATGGAGCAGTTGTTGCTCACTTTGGGGATCATAGACTCTACTCTTATAACGAAAAAGATATCAGTGAATCTTACCATTTGGGGCTTGATTTGGCAAGCAACGCACAAGCAGAGATAAAGCCTCAAAATGGAGGCGAAGTTGTTTATGCTGATTATAATGGGCTTTATGGAAATATGCCAATTATCAGTCATGGTCTTGGTTTATATACACTTTACGGACACTGTTCATCCATAAATGTACATGTTGGCGATGTTGTTCAGCCAGGTACGTATATAGCAAATACAGGCAAAAGCGGCTATGCTATGGGTGATCATCTCCATTTTGGCATTCTTGTGCAGGGAGTTGAAGTGCATCCTGCGGAATGGATGGATGGTGACTGGATGCGACTTAACATCACAGACGTTATGAAAAGTGCTAAAGAGATTATTGATAAAAAAGTATAAAATAGAGAAAGCAAAAAAAGAATTGCAGGAGTAAAAAATGTATCAAACAACTATAAAAAAGAGTGTTGAACTCGTTGGTATAGGTCTTCATAAAGGCTCTGCAGTCAAGCTAAGACTTGAGCCGCTTGAGTCAAACAGCGGTCTTGTTTTTTATAGAAGCGATGTCGATGTTGCCATTCCGCTCATTCCTGCAAATGTTGTTGATACAAAAATGGCGACGGTTATCGGCAAGGATGGGTATGTTATCTCAACGATTGAACACATGCTCTCAGCCATCTACGCGTATGGCATTGATAACCTTAAGATTATAGTAGATGCGGACGAGATTCCCATTATGGATGGAAGCAGTGCGAGTTTTTGCATTCTTTTAGATGAAGCTGGAGTTGTACAGCTCGATGTTCCTAAAAAAATAATGCGTATTAAAAAAGAGATAATTGTTCAAGAGGGAGAGAAATACGTCAAACTCTCTCCATCCAAAGATTTGAAATATGGCTTTACGATTAAATTTCAACATCCTGTGATCCAAAAACAGGAGTATGTTATAACCTTTACAAAACAGAGCTACAAAGAGGAGATTGCACGCGCAAGAACATTTGGATTTTTGCATGAAGTACAGTATCTTCGCTCCAAAGGACTTGCTCTTGGCGGCTCGCTTGAAAATGCAATCGTTTTGGATGAGAAAAAGGTGCTTAATCCTGAGGGGTTGAGATATCCCGATGAGTTTGTGCGTCATAAAATCTTGGACGCTATCGGTGATATGGCGCTTATCGGGATGAATTTTGTGGGTAATTATGAAGCGATGGCGGGAAGCCATGACTTAAACCATAAACTGACGCTTGAGCTTTTGAAAAATGCAGAGAACTATGAGGTTGTCGAGCTTGTCGGCGAGAAAACAAAAGAGTTAGAAAAAGCATATGCGTAAAAGGGTCGATGTCGTTTTTATCACGCTATCATCGCCTATTTTAGTTGGTGTTTATGAAGAGCAAAAACTTATAGAGACGATTGAGAGCAGTCAAAAAAGTTCAGATGTTCTGCCAAAGATTTTTCAAGAATTAGCAGAAAAATACGACATAAAAGCACTCTTTTACACCAATGGTCCGGGAAGTTTTATGGCTATTAAGATTGCTTATATCTTTTTAAAATCTATGAGCGTACTCAAAAACATACCACTTTTTGCAACAGACGCATTTTATTTTAACAAAAATCAGCCTATCAAAGCGATTGGAAAGCTATTTTTTGTTAAAGTTGCATCAGAAATAAAAACTCAAAAACTAGAAATTGCGCCAGAGATGTATTTTACGCTTCCTGATGTGCTTGAGTATAGTGAGTTTAACGCAACTGCCGCTCCTCTTTATGGTATCGGAGCAGTTGGATAGGAAAAAAGTGACGATAAGTGTACCAGCAACCAGTGCAAATCTTGGACCAGGATTTGACTCTTTAGGTTTAGCAGTTGATTTGCGCAATGTAGTTGAGTTTCATCCCTCCAAATTTTTCAGTGTCAGCATTAAAGGCGAGGGTGAAAATAACCCAAAACTCAAAGGCAATAACCTTTTTATCAGTATCTTCAATGAGCACTACAACAGACTGACAAAGAAAAAACAGAATTTTAAGTTCAATTTTTTCAACGAGATTCCCATGTCAAGGGGTCTTGGAAGCTCTTCTGCTGTTATTGTGAGTGCTATTGCCAGTGCGCATGAAGCAGCGGGCATCAAAGTCTCAAAAAGAAGAATCCTCAACCATGCGCTTGTCTATGAACCACATCCTGACAACATCACTCCTGCTGTGATGGGCGGTTTTAACGTTGCAACAGTTGAAAAAAGTAAGGTTTTTTCTCAAAAGAAGCATCTTCCTGATTATATTAAAGCAGTCGTCGTTATACCAAACAAGCAGATGAGTACAGCCAAATCAAGAACGCTTTTGCCAAAATCCTACTCAAAAGAGAGTGCTATCTACAACCTCTCTCATACTGCGCTAAGTGTTGCCGCTTTTTTTAACGAAGATTGGGAAATCTTAAAAATTGCATCACAAGACAGATTTCATCAAAGAGCAAGAATGAAAACACTCCCAGAGCTCTTTAATGTCCAAAAAATAGCCTATGAGAGCGGCGCGCTTATGAGTACGCTCTCGGGAAGCGGTTCTACATTTTTCTCTATGGTCTATGATGAGGATTCTGAGTCTATTGCGACGAAACTTGCTCAAAAGTTTCCAGAATTTGCGGTAAAGGTTCTTAATTTCGATAATGAGGGACTTATTGTTGATAAATAAGTTTTCTAAAGCAAATCAAGGAACTTTTGGATATAATGGCGAAAAAATTTAACCAACCTCTCAGGATGTGTATCTCTTGCAGACAAAGAGATGCACAGATTCATCTTTTTAGACTTCAGTGCATAGAATCACAACTTAGTCTTTTTAGAGGGAATGGCAGAAGTTTTTATCTATGTAAAATTTGTCTTGCAGATGAAAAAAAAGTACTCAAAGCGCTTATGCGGCAGTGTAAAAGCGGGGATAGAGACAAATTTTCGAACATACTAAAGGAGATCATCATTGATGACAGAAAAAGTTAGAGTACACGAAATCGCTAAAGAGCTAGGAATCACTTCTAAAGATGTAGTTAAAAAAGCTTCAGAGATGGGCATTGAGATAAAATCTGCAAGCAGTTCAGTCTCCATGGAAGAAGCGGAGAACTTGATGAACTACATCATGAATGGTGAAGTGGCTCAAGCAGCAGCGCCAGAGATAAAAAAAGATGTGAAATCATCAAGTAACACTCAAAAAGAAGAGATAACTTCCCCAAAAGAGACAAATGAGCTCCAAACAAATAGATCTCCAAAACATAGTGAAACTCCTTTAAAAGTCGAAACAAAAGAAGAGATTGCTCTTGAAGTCAAAGCCGAGCCTAAAGCTGAACCAAAGGCTGTTGTCCAAGAAACAAAAGTGTTGCAAGAAGAAGTTGAGGCTGAAGAGTCTGTAGATGCTATGAAAATGCAGATAAAAAAATCAGGACTTAAGATTGTCAAGAAAAAACAGCCTAAAGCTGAAGAAATACATCAAGAAAGCTTTACGCACTCTTCAAAGCAGACTTCAGCTGCAATCTCCTCTTATGGGAAGATAAGTGCAGAAGCCTTAGAAGAACTTGCAAATAAGAAAAAAGCAAAACTCGGCTCTTCTGGAGCAGCAAAAAGACAAGAGCAAGGGATAAAAATAGATATTTTTGGTGCTTCACTGAGTGAAGTCTCTATGGATATGGATGACCAGATAGTGCTACTTGACCTCAATGCAACCGAGAGAAGAGAAATCATTGCAGAAGAGCCTAAAAAAGCAAAACTTCCAAAGCCAATGGGAAGAAACTCAAACAAAACTTCTGCTCCAAAATCAAAAAATGTATCTCGTGACAAGAGAAAAACATACAGAAAAGATAAACCAGAAGATGTTGTTATAACTCATGTTGAGATTCCTGAAGATATCCGTGTTTATGAGTTTGCAGAGAAAGTAAATAAAACTCTTGCCGATGTCATCAAAGTACTTTTTAGCTTTGGCGTTATGAAGATGAAAAACGACTTTTTGAGCAAAGATGAGATTGAGATTCTTTCTGAAGATTTTGGCATCGAAGTAACAACCGTTGATCCAAAAGATGCATTTAACTATGAAGATGATTTGGCAGAAGCGATTGATGACGATGCGACTGAGAGACCTCCTGTTATTACTATCATGGGACACGTTGACCACGGTAAAACATCTCTTTTGGATGCAATACGAAATGCCAAAGTTACTCAAGGCGAAGCAGGCGGGATTACACAGCATATCGGGGCATATACGATTGAACAACATGGCAAGCCGATTACTTTCTTAGATACTCCGGGTCACGCAGCATTTTCTCAGATGCGTCAAAGAGGAACGGATGTAACCGATATCGTTATCATCGTTGTTGCAGCAGATGATGGTGTTAAACCGCAAACCGATGAAGTCATAAAGCTTGCAAAAGAGTCTAAAGTGCCTATCATTGTTGCTCTTAACAAGATGGATAAAGAGAGCGCAAATCCGGATATGGTAAAAGCGCAAATGGCAGAACGCGGCTTAAATCCGATTGACTGGGGCGGGGATATCGAGTTTATCCCTATCTCTGCAAAAACCGGAATGGGGATTGATGATTTACTAGAAAACATCCTTATCACGGCAGAAGTTTTAGAGCTTAAAGCAAACGAAAATGCGATGGCTAAAGCGGCAGTTGTTGAGTCTTCACTTGAAAAAGGGCGTGGACCTGTTGCAACGGTTATCGTTCAAAACGGAACGCTTAGAGTGGGTGATTATGTTGTGTGCGGTAGTGCGTATGGTCGTGTTAAGGCACTTATCAATGAACACAAACAGCAGATAAACAACATCAAGCCAAGCCATACGGCAGTTGTCGTCGGGCTAAATGAAGTTCCATCTTCCGGTGAAGTTATGATGGCTATGGCTAGTGATAAAGAGGCGAGAGAGTACGCAATGAAGCGTCATGAGTATGACAGACACAAAGAGTTGTCTCTAAGTACTAAGTCAACGCTAGAAGATATGACGAGTATGATTGCAGAGGGAAGACTAAAATCACTTAAAGTCGTTCTCAAAACAGATGTTCACGGTTCTCTTGAAGCAATTAGAGGAGCACTCGGCGAGCTTAGAAATGATGAAGTTAAGATTAATATCATCTCTTCAGGCGTGGGTGGAATCACGGAAAATGACGTTGAACTCGTTGCAAACAGTGAAAACTGTGTTCTTCTTGGATTTAATGTGCGTCCTACTGGAAATGTAAAAGCACTTGCAAAGCAGAAAAATGTTGATATCAAGACATACTCTATCATCTATCAGCTTCTTGATGATATGACCGGTATGCTTACAGGTATGATGGCACCTAAGTTCTCAGAAATTAACACCGGTCAAGCAGATGTCAGAAATGTATTTAAAGCACCTAAAGGGCTTGTTGCAGGATGTGTTGTTGTAGATGGCAAGCTTATCCGTGGCGGTCTTGTTCGTGTTATCCGTAACGGTGTTGTTGTACATGAGGGTGAACTTACATCACTCAAACGTTTCAAAGATGACGTTGAAGAGGTAACAAACGGTTACGAGTGTGGTGTTATGATCAAAGGGTATGACGATGTTGTAGCTGGCGATGTTATCGAGACATTCAAAAAAGTTGAGCAAAAAGTATCACTGTGACAGAAGCACAAATTAAGCTAAAAAGAACAGAGTCGGTTCTCTTGGAGCTGATTCCTGCGGCACTTAGTTCGCTAGGAGATGCGAGGCTTCATGCCCTTGATATCATAGATGTCAAGTGTTCAAAAGGCAGAAGCGATGCAAAAGTTTATATTCATCCATCATCGTTTTCAGAACAAGAAAAAAATGAGTTTTTAAAACTTTTGAGAAATGCACGACCTATCATTGAGACGTACTGCATGAAAAATCAGGGATGGTTTCGCTCTCCGAGATTGACATTTGAGTTTGATGAACAGTTTGGGCAGTCGCAAACACTAGAAGAGTTATTTAAAAAAATTGCTAAAGAGTAGGTAGTTTATGAGCTTAGAAAAAGATATAGAGTCGTTTGCTCGCTCTTTGGGGCTAGAGATTTATGACGTTGCAACAGTAAAAGAGAATGAAGAGATTATTTACAGAGTAAGTGTACTCTCAGGAACGGTAGAAGGCGGCAAAAGAAATGGAGTGAGTTTGGATGAGTGCGCTCATTTGAGCCGTCTTGTCTCTCCTCTTTTAGATGTCACGCCTCCTCTTGAGGGAGAGTACAGACTTGAAGTCGGAAGTCCGGGGATTGAGAGAAAAGTAGCTACTCTTAAGCAGTTCGCTCTTTCAGTTGGCGAGAGAGTTTCGGTTACATTAAAGACAAAAGAAAAGTACAAGGGAGTGCTTCTAAAAGTAGAAGATGCAATGATTACTCTTGATGTTGATGGCGAGGAAGTTTGTGTCGATTTTGCACAAATTTCAAAAGCTAGAACATATTTTGAATGGTAGTTGATAGCCACTTTTTTATGACTCTAGCCTTGAGAGAGGCTTGGAAATATCAGGGTTTAACCTACCCAAATCCGGCAGTGGGTTGTGTCGTAGTGGCACAAAACGGGGCTATTTTAGCCATAGAAGCCCATAGAAAAGCGGGTGCACCGCATGCTGAAGTCGAAGCACTCAAAGCGGCGTACCACAAACTGACTTGCGATGAAATAATTTTAAATCTTACAAACTCTGCAGATATCCACACCTATCTTTTACAAAATCACAACAATTGCTTTAACGGTGTAACAGTTTTTACGACACTAGAGCCTTGCTCACACATCGGCAAAACCCCCTCATGTGCAAATCTGCTCTCCAAACTTGGCATTAAAAAACTCTTTGTAGGCTCAAACGACAGCCATGTAGTCGCAAGCGGCGGAAGCCAAATAGTCAAAAATGCAGGCGTTGAAGTTCAAGAACATCTTATGGAAAAAGAGTGTGATGCTTTGCTGAAACCATTTAAACTCTCTCAAGAGAAGCAGTTTGTCTTTTTTAAATGGGCGCAGAGACTAGACGGTAGTGTTGATGGCGGTGTGATTAGCTCGCAAAGCTCAAGAAAACTCGTTCATGCCATGAGAGATGTATGCGATTTGCTTGTTATAGGGGGCAACACGGTACGCATAGACCGTCCCACACTTGACGCAAGGCTAGTGAGCGGCAAAGCACCTGATGTGCTGATACTCTCAAGGCGCAAAGAGTTTGACACAACTATCCCGCTTTTTAGCGTACCGGATAGAGAAGTGATGATAGCAGATAGTTTTGAGGCTATAAAAGGGTATAAAAATATCATGATTGAGGGTGGGCGTGAGATGTTTGAACTCTCAAAAGAGTTTGTTGATTATTATCTCTGTTTTGTATCCCCTCAAATGGGCGGAGAGGTCGGTTTTGGCGGAGTGCATGAGAGATTTGAAATCTTAAATATAGCACAAGATGAGCAAGATATAATTATGTGGATGAAAAGGGGCTAGGCTTATGGAAAAACAAGAAAAAATAGTATCGATGTTTGATGACATCGCACCGACTTACGACACCGCAAACCGTGTTATGAGTATGGGAGTGGACAAGAGCTGGAGACGCAAAGCGTGTGATTTGGCTTATGGTTTTTATGCAAAAGATAGCATTGACAAGATAGTTGATGTTGCATGCGGCACCGGCGATATGATGGACTTTTGGAAAAAAAGATCTGAAACAAACGGCATAGCAGTAGGCGAGATAGTAGGTGTTGACCCATCACAGGGCATGGTTGGCGTTGCACGGGAGAAATTTCCGAAATTTAACTACCACATAGCAAAAGCAACAGAGATTCCGCTTCAAGATAGCAGTGCCGACATCCTAAGCATCACATACGGCATACGCAATGTCGTCGAGAGAGAAGCTGCCCTCGGAGAGTTTAACAGAGTTTTAAAACAGGGCGGTCTTGTTGTAATCCTAGAGTTTATGAAAAATGAAAATCCATCGCTTCTTGGAAAAATCAGAGACTTTTACATGAACAAAATCCTCCCTAAAATCGGCGGTTTTATCTCCAATAACCTTGAAGCCTACGAGTACTTGCCAAACTCCATAGAGGACTTCTCCACGGTAGCAAATATGCAAAATGAACTAAGAGCGGCAGGCTTTGAGATAGTTTATACAAAGAGCTTCTCTATGGATATCTCAACACTTATTATTGCGAGAAAAAAGTAGTTATTTACACTGGCGCATAGCTGCTATTTTTAAAAAGGTCAAGAGATGGAATTTGTAAATATCATAGCAGCAGTAGTGCTTTTGGGTGTTGTTGTGGGTTCTGCCCTTTGGCTTAGAAGAGCTAGCTTAGTGGATGCGAAAGTGCTTGAAGAGCTTAATGATAAAAGGGAGTTAGTAGCGGCTATCCCTTTTTTAAAGCAGCAGATTGCAGAGCTTCAAAACAGAGAACTTTTGCTAAAAGAGGATTTTGAGGCAAAACTCTCAAAGCATCTCTCTGCCATAGATACCCTTAGAGAAAATCTATCTCAGGCTCTTTTAAAAAATGCTGGGCTTGAAGCAAATTTAACTGCTCAACAAGAGAATAACCAGAAACTAAAAGCAGAGTTTGAAGAGCAGGGAAAAAAACTAGAACTCAAACTCAACGAAATCATGCAAAACAACTTAGATAGCAAGTTGAAAAAATTTGATGAAACTTCTCTCAAGTCGCTAGACACCATCCTCAAACCGTTTAAAGAAAACATTGATTCTTTCAAAAAAAAGGTAGAAGAGACGCAAGAGAGCAGCGTAAAAAAGTTTGCCGAACTCTCAAAAGAGATAGAGCAAGTGACAAAAGCGGGGATGAGCATAAGTCAAGAGGCGCAAAATCTCACAACCGCACTTAAAGGTAAAAAGCAGACGCAGGGGAGTTGGGGCGAGATGATTTTGGAGAGCGTTCTGGAGTATTCGGGACTGCTTAAAAATGTCCACTACTACACGCAACAGAGCTACAAAGATGAGCAAGGCGACACAAAACGCCCCGATGTTATCATCAAACTGCCGCAAGAGCGCACCATGATTATAGACTCTAAAGTCTCGCTCAATGATTATGATGCTTATATCAGAGCCGAGAGTGAAGAGGAGCGGGGCGTTGCCGTCTCAAACATGGTAGCTTCGTTTAAAAACCACATCGACACGCTTGATTCTAAGGATTATGCACACTACAAGATAGGCACTTTGCAGTATGTCTTTATGTTTGTTCCCATCGAGGGGGCGTTTGCGTTGGCTGTTCAAAGAGACCCCTCGCTTTATGAGTACGCTCTAAAAAAACATATAGCCATCGTAAATCCATCTACACTGACCGTCTCACTTCGCACCATCTACCTCTACTGGCAGAGTGAACAGTCCAACACTCTTGCGACAAAACTCTTTGACGAGGCAGGAAAACTTTATGATAAAGTCGTGGGGTACGCAGAGAGTTTTAACAAGGTCGGCAACCATATAAAGGCCCTTGCAAGCAGCTATGACACTGCACACAAACAACTCAGCGAGGGAAGTGGCAACATCTTAGGACGTGTGGAAAACCTCAAAAAACTAGGCGCAAAAGCGACAAAAACGCTCAAAGATTCCAAGATAGAGTTTCAAGATTTTGATAATGAGAGTGTAGAAGTGTCGGTCATAGAAGATATGCCGCTTTTAGAGGAGAAATAAGAGTGTATATCTTAAACGTCTCTTCACTAAACGAGCAGATAAAAGTCCTTATAGAGGAGAGTTTTAGCCGTGTTTTGGTGGAGGGAGAGCTTTCTCGCATTACACATCATAGCAGTGGACATGTCTATTTTACGCTCAAAGATGAAAACTCCACCATAAAAGCCGTGATTTTTAAGGCAAACGCCGCAAAGCTCAAGTTTCAGCTTCAAGAGGGGCTTAAGGTGGTTCTTGATGGGGCGGTGACGCTGTACAAACCTCGTGGCGAGTATCAGATAAACTGTTTTACCATTTCGCCATCTGGGCATGGGGCGTTGGCGTTGGCGTATGAGCAGCTTAAGGGCAGACTTGCGTCAAAGGGCTATTTTGAAGCTTCAAGAAAAAAACAACTACCAAAATTTCCAAAAAAAATCGCCCTTATCACCTCTGCAACTGGTGCGGCTTTGCAAGATATGCTTCGGGTTGCGCAACATAGATACAGACTTTTGGAGATAGATGTTTATGATGTTTTGGTGCAGGGGGAAAATGCAGCTCCAGCCATCGCAAAAGCACTCTCTTTGGCAGATACAAATGGGCATGACATTATCGTTATAGGGCGAGGCGGTGGAAGCATAGAGGATTTGTGGGCGTTTAATGAAGAGATAGTGGCGGATGCGATTTTTCAAGCCCAAACTCCCATCGTCTCGGCGGTTGGACATGAGATAGACTGGGTGATAAGCGATTTTGTAGCAGACCTAAGAGCGCCCACGCCAAGTGCGGCGATGCAGATGATTTTGCCGGACACAAACGAACTCTACCTCTCTATTGATGCGCTTTTTACGAGTTTGACACAAAGAGTGGGACAAAAAATCTACAACTTCAAACAAGAACTCTCACACCTTACGGCTCTTTTTACGCAGCACTCCATTGAGAGAAAAGTGACACATAAGATTGAAGAGATTAAACAGATACGAGAGCAGTTGCACCGAACTATCTCGTTTAAAATGCAAAATTTTTACAAAGAGCTGGAGCTTGTGCAAAGCAGATTTCCAGATGCTATAGATAAAAGGTTAAATATTGCCAAAAATCAAGTTGCACTATTAGAAAAAATGATAGAATCAAACAATCCGAAATTAAAGAGCAAAAAAGGGTTTGCGCAGATTTCAAAAGAGTCTAAAGTGGTGGAAATATCCTCTTTAGAGGTTGATGAGATATTTGATTTAATGAGTGATGAGACGATAGTAAGGGCAAAAGTCCTTCAAAAAAGCAAAATATAGGAGTAAAGTATGGGTTATCCAAAGTTTTTCGATAGTGTTGAGAGTATCAAGGTGGTAGATCCTTTGTCAAATGTTTTAGGTGCATTTGAAGACGGTATTTATGAGATTACTTTTTTAGAGGTAGTTAAAGCCGCAGGACATAGCTGTCCAACAGTTGCAGGTGCATACCTCATAACTTTAGAGGGTTTAAAAGCACTCTATCCAGACGCAAGAGCGGTAAGAGGTGAGATAAAAGCAGAGTTTAGAGACCCTATGGAAGAGGGCGTTGCAGGCGTCATCGGCAATGTTGTCTCTCAGATAACGGGTGCGACAGAAAAAAGCGGTTTCAAAGGCTTAGGCGGAAAATTTGCAAGACACTCTTTGATGAAGTTTAACGCAAACATCAACTCCTCCATAAGACTTACAAGAACAGACAACGGCAAAAGCGTAGATGTTTACTATGACCCATCTTCCATCGGCGGAAGCCCAAAAATGCAGATGCTTATGCAAAAAATGATGGGCGGCATGGCAAGCAAAGAGGAAGCAAAAGAGTTCGGCGCACTTTGGCAGGATAGAGTTGAGAGAATTATGGCAAACATACCGAGTGTTATCAGGGTTGTGAAAAACTAGCTAGTTTTTAGTAGCTATTCTGTAACGCTTAGAGAGTATAATTCGCTTTAAAAAAGGAGCGAACAATGGCATATTTTGACAACGCGAAAGTCGGAGATAGGGTTTATGGTCTGGTGTTTGGTGGGGGAGAGATAGAGCAAATTTTTGAAAATAGCCACTACAAACTCATGGTAAGTTTCAAAAATGGCTACGAGGTTCCCTATACCGAAGATGGCATTCCTGGATGGGGAAATTTTAAGAAGCAGACGCTTTATTATAAAAACGATATTGATTTGACGGATGTCGATTTTTCTCCTGTTTCCAAAGTGCTCTCTATCAAAAAAATCATCAAACTCAAAGAGAAAGACAAACTTCAAGTGAGACTTCCTTCAGGTGTATGGAAAAAGGTTAAAAAAGCAGAAGAGTCCTATATTGAGGATCTTTTAGAGAGAGAAAAGTACCATATGTTTCGCAAAAAACCTGAAAAAAAAGAGCTTGAGAAGTGATTATTGTTGGAATTTAGCCGTACAATCTCCACTCCCATCGGTGAGATGATTGCTGTAGCGGATGGAGTTGCTCTTACATATCTTGATTTTGTGGATGATGAAATACAAAGCGAGTGCTCTAACCATCCTCTTTTACTGCAACTTGAGCAAGAGCTAAACGAATACTTCTCCAAAAGGCGACAAATATTTACCGTGCCACTCTCCCCTTTTGGAACGCCATTTCAAAAAGGCGTCTGGGAAACACTCCAAAAAATCCCATACGCCACAACGCTCTCCTACTCACAAGAAGCAAAACTCTTTGGCAACCCAAAAGCCACAAGAGCAGTCGCCAACGCAAACTCTAAAAACCCCATCTCCATTATCATCCCCTGTCATCGGGTTGTCGCATCAAATGGAACAATTGGAGGATATAGCGGCGGCGTGTGGAGAAAAGAGTTTTTACTCTCGCTTGAGAGAGCAGGGTTAGCGCAACACTAACTCTGGAAAGTAAGTATGCAGCGTAACTGCCGTTTGGGCGGAGAGCTTTTTCATCAGTTTATCAAACTTATCCTCTTCATTCCAAAGTGGTTCGCTTACACCGCTGAGTTCAACCACTCTCTTTTTCGCATCATACGCAACCCCGATGCTATCGACTAAACCGACATCTTTTGCTTGATGTGCTGTGAAGATGTGTGCGTTTGCAAAGTTGTCTCTTTTGTTGATGTCAAGTCCTCTTGCAGTCGCAACATCTGATGTGAAGAGATCGTATGTGCCTTGAATCACTTTGTTAAGTTCGTTTTTCTCGTACTCTGTCCACTCTCTGTCGGTTGCACCCACTTTTTTGTACTTTCCTGCTTGCACGCTTTGGGATTTGATGCCGATTTTTTGCATGAGCGCACTTACGTCAGCACCCTGCATGATAACACCGATGCTTCCCACCATTGAACCGGGATTTGCGATGATTTCGTTTGCCCAGATGCTAGCATAGTAGCTTCCGCTTGCTATCGTGCCGCTTGCGTAAACGACAACGGGCTTTTGTTCTTTTGCTCTTTTGATGGCATACGCAACTTCTATGGATGGAGCAACGGCACCGCCGGGAGAGTCAACATTTAGCAAAATCCCTTTTACAAATGTGTTTGACGCTGCCTCATCTATCTGCTTGACGACCTCTGAGACCTCCATGATAGGACCTGCAAGATGTATCTCTTCAAGGTTGTTTGGTTTCAAATCCTCTTCGCTTTGTGGCGCAAAAAGAAGAAAAAGAAGAAGCAAAAAAAGCATCGCCTTAAAATGCTCTTGGATAAACTTCATAACCGCTAAGATAGGGGAGAATATATTTTTTATAAACTGCATTTTTGTACTTTTCCGTTGATGTAAATTTGATAGATATTATAGCGGTGGAGTATTAAATGGATGGCTAATTCATC
The DNA here is from genome assembly GCA_002452425.1 of Sulfurimonas sp. UBA6792. GTDB lineage: Bacteria > Campylobacterota > Campylobacteria > Campylobacterales > Sulfurimonadaceae > Sulfurimonas. The sequence goes on from DKFQ01000001.1 coordinate 14,898, forward strand.
GGTTGGCTCTTTATCTAAGTCCAAAACAAGCATATCGGCGTTTTTTCCCTCTTTTATCTCGCCCGTGTTGAGTCCAAGTGCTTCTGCCGCATCTTTTGTCACGCTTTTTAGAAGTTGTTTCGCCAAATCCAAAAGAGGCATATTTGAGTGCATAAAAAGGGCGCATTTCATCTCTTCAAAAAGGTCAAGTTTATAGTTGGAGCTAAGTCCGTCTGTCGCCAAAACCCAGTTGATGGAGTGCTTTTGAACTTTTACCAAATCAAGCGCACCGTTGCCCAAAAGTCTGTTTGAGATAGGGCAGTGGATGATTGTATGCCCGTTTGATGCAAGACTACCCAACTCCTCATCGCTTGCTTTTACTACATGGGTAAAGAGGGTTTTTTGCCCATGAAATGATGCCAAAAACTCCGCCGCACTGCTTGTTGCACTGCTCTGTTTGAGCAGATTTTCAAAAAAGCCCTTAAAATCTCCCTCGCTTTTGTCAAGCCACTCTCTCTCGGCATTGCTCTCCATAAAATGTGCGGTAAGTTTTAGACCTTCGTTTTTAACTATTTGGAGTGCTTTTTGGATTAAAATCGGATGGACGGAGTAGGGTGAGTGAATGGCAACGGCTGGGTAAAAACCATCTCTTTGGACACTTTTTGACGCATCAAGTCTGCTTCTAAAATCTCCAAAAAGTGCGTCTGCCATGGTTGCCTGTGAACCGATAAGCTCATTGAAAAAAACTACATTTTGCACAGCGGCGGCGCAAACTTCTAAGTCCATTCCATGCGAACTTATCGCACCAAAGGTTGTGATACCGCTCTCAAGCATCGCATCAACAGCCCTCTGCATACACTCTTTGCCGCAACCGCCTATAAGCTCTTCACGATTCTCTATAACACTGTAAAGCCATGAGATAAAATCCCCGTAAGAGAGGCTTGTTTTGTTAGCACTAAACTCAATGTGGACATGAGCATTTATGAGTCCAGGCATCAAAAGAGAGTTTTTTTTGAGTTTGATGACATCGGCATCTGGAAACTTTTTTTGCAGCTCTTCAAGCGGAGCGATTTTGTGTATGGTCGTATCAAAGGCAACAGCCA
>DKFQ01000003.1 GCA_002452425.1 Sulfurimonas sp. UBA6792
ATGGTCGTATCAAAGGCAACAGCCACATCTTTTAAAAGCACATCGGGTGTTAAAATATAATCAGGAGTAATTATCTGCATTAGGTATCTTTTTGAAAAATTTAAACTAGATTATGCTTTATTTAGATAAAATAGCCGCTTAAAAAAACAATAGACTTCTTGCAAAACTTAAAACTAAGTGAACGATTCTGCAGCATAGCGAAGCCTTAGTGAACGTGTTTTTAGTTTTGCAAGAAGTCTAATAATCAAAAAGGTAAAGTATGAAAATAGTAGTTATTCAAGGACCAAATCTTAATATGCTAAGCATAAGAGAGCAACAAGTTTACGGTGCGATGAAGTTGGAGCAGATTCATGCGCAGATGAGAGATTTTGCAGAGCAAAGCGGGATAGAGATAGAGTTTTTTCAGAGCAATTTCGAGGGCGAAATCGTCGATAAAATCCAAGAGTGTTATGGCGATGCACAGGGTATCATCATCAATCCGGCGGCATATACACACACATCTATAGCTATTCGTGATGCCATTTCAGCGGTAAACCTCCCTACTATCGAAGTACACATCAGCAACATTCACCGCCGTGAAGAGTTTAGAAAGCAAAATATGGTTGCAGCGGTTTGTACCTCTTCTATCGTTGGGTTTGGTCCTTTTGGATACCATCTTGCTATGGTTGGAATGGTGCAGATTTTCAATGAAATCAGAGCGGTTCAAGAGATGCAAAAACAAGCTGCTCAAGCAGAGTAGTTATGTATATTCAGCGTAAATTGGATGAGAGGCTTACTACTTTTAAAAATTTACGCTTCTCTGGGCTAAGAAGTCCAAAGAGTTCGCACCGCTACAAAGTGACTCTCGGAGTGGGCGGAAATGTAGGCGATGTACTCAGACGATTTGAGCATCTTGAAGTCTATCTAAGACGTGACAAAAGAGTTGAACTATTGCAAAAGTCGTTGATTTTGAAAAATCCTCCCTTTGGGTTTAGAGAGCAGGATGATTTTTTTAACTCAATTATTGTCGTAAAAACGAGTATGCAGCCGATGGTTTTTTTAGATTATTTGATGCGGGTAGAGAAAAAATTTGCACGCAAAAGAAGTTTTGCCAATGCTCCAAGGACGCTTGATTTGGATATTATATTTTTTGACAAGAGAGTTGTTGCAACGCCCAAACTTCAAATCCCGCATGCTCATTGGGCTAAAAGAGAGAGCGTGCTTATTCCACTGGCGGATATAAAGAGATGAAAATACTTACTTTTACAGGCAAAACACCATCAGAAGCGCTTAAAAAAGCAAAAACACACCCTTTTTACAACCAAATGCTTCATATTGATACAAAAGAGATACAAAAAAAATCACTCGGTCGTGAGGCTCTCTATGAGATAGTGATGGGAGTGGAGGGTGACTTGCAAGAGAGTTATGAAAAGACAGCTCCGATTCCAAAAGATGGCAGACCGCTTACTCAAAAGAGTGCAGATGTTCTTTATGATATCTCATACGCCGCACAGCAGATATCTAAGATAGCAGATGTAAAAGACCCGCTTTATAGCTATACTGAGCAGACACCGCAGGCTGTATTTGAGCCAAAAGAGCTTAAAGAGATAAAATCGGAAATCGCAAAACTCGGCGACAAGGTCAAGATTATTCAAAATATGTTCTGGGAAGAAAAAGCGCCTGATTTAGAGAGTCATATCCCATCAGAATTTGCCGAAATCTACAGACTTGCATCGCAAAGCGGGATGAACAGAGAACATCTGGATGCTATCATGAGGATGACGTTAGAGCATATGCCCTTTAAAATGAGAGAAAATTCGGCAACAATCAAGAGATATTTTCAGACTGTTTTGCGAAAAATGGTGCCGATACGACTTGAGAGTACACCTTCTGTCGGCAACAAAAAAGTAGTGATGCTTGTGGGTCCAACCGGTGTAGGCAAAACAACATCTGTAGCAAAACTCGCTGCACGCTACTCCTACCTGATGGAAAAAAAGTACAAAGTCGGTTTGGTTGTGCTTGATACTTACCGCATCGGAGCGGTGGAGCAGCTGATGCAGTATGCACGAATGATGAAGCTAGGTATCGAGACGGTTGTTGACCCTGTGGATTTTGCAAGTGCGCTTGATTCGCTAAGATATTGTGACTATATACTCATCGATACAATGGGTTCAAGCCCTTACGATAGAAAAAAGATAGAGAAGATATATGAGTGTTTGGAGGGCAATGACGTCAAGTACAACATCGATGTTGTTTTGGTTGTGCCAAGTTCTATTAAGTATGAAGACCTCAAAGCAACATATGAAAATTTTTCAGCCCTTAACATCGACACGCTTATGTTTACAAAACTTGATGAAACGAGAGGCTTTGGCAATATATTTTCACTTGCATACGAGACAAAAAAGCCCATTAGCTACTTTTCTGTAGGTCAGGAAGTTCCGGAGGATTTGGTGTGTGCAAGCAGTGATTTTTTAGTAGAATGCTTACTTGAGGGTTTTAACAGGAGCAAAGCATGATAGGGCATCAGGCGAAAAAACTCGAAGAGCTGGTCTCTTCAAACGCTACAAAAAAATCGAAAAAAACCCGTTTTATTGCTATTACAAGCGGTAAAGGCGGCGTTGGAAAAAGTACGATAAGCTCAAATTTGGCGTATGTTCTCTCTCAAAGCGGTTTTAATGTAGGTATTTTTGATGCAGATATCGGTCTTGCAAATTTAGATGTGATGTTCAATGTCAAGATTAAGAAAAATATCCTCCACGTGCTCAAAGGCGAAGCAACGGTTGCGGACATCTTGATTCCAATTACAAGAAATCTCATACTTATTCCGGGTGAGAGCGGCGATGAGATACTCAAATACTCCGATAAAGCTCTCTTTGAGAGGTTTATGAATGAAGCTGAGGTTTTAGATAAACTTGATTTTATGATTATTGACACGGGTGCGGGGATTGGAGAGCATATACAGATGTTTTTGGATGCGGCGGATGATGTAATTGTCGTCACTGTTCCAGACCCTGCAGCCATTACCGATGCGTATGCGACTATCAAAACCATTGCAGCTCTAAGAAATGATATCGGATTGATTATGAACCAAGTCAAAGGCTCTAAAGAAGCGGTTGCCGTGTATGAAAAAATCAAAAAAGTAGCTCTTGCAAATATCGGAAGCGGCTTAAATCTCAAGCTCATAGGAAAGATAGATAGTGACTTAAAAGTTTCAACTTCCGTGAAACAAAGAGCGCTCTTTAGTTCTGCTTATCCTAACTCTTCTGTTCACAAAGATATCGTTGCAATCGCAAACAACATAGCCGGTAATTTGGAACGAAATGTGCTAGTTTCTCCAAGCGAGAGTGGATTATCTGGGCTTTTTAAACGTTTAGTAA
>DKFQ01000142.1:0-3307 GCA_002452425.1 Sulfurimonas sp. UBA6792
TGTGGATGGGAATTATAGGGAAATGAGACTTAGAAGTCAATAGTTTTGCGCACAAATTTTGAAATTTCTTTTGAAATGTTTAGATTTTGTAGCCTAGTAGTTTCCGATTATTTTTATAAAGGCTTCTGATACTCCCTTGTATGTTGCTGTTTATTAACTCTTTGCATATAAAATTCTTATGCATACAAAAATGTATCGTATATATAAGGAAAAAATATGGGACTATATGACCGTGATTACGCAAGAGGGAATGCTTCTACTTACAATAGCAGTTATGCTAAAAGTGAAGCGCAAATTGTTTCTTTTGTAAAAGAGACATATAAACTATTCGCAGCCTCAATGATGGCTGGAGCTGTTGGGGCTTATGTTGGTGTTCCTATGGCTGGAACCATTCAATCATTTTTTTGGCCTCTCTTTTTCTTAGAGATAGGGTTATTGATAGGGTTGCATTTTGTGAAACATAAACCAGGTATCAACTTAGCCGTAATGTTTGGATTTGTCTTTATGACGGGTCTTATGCTTGCGCCTCTGTTGTCTCGTACGCTTGGAATGAGCGGTGGAGCTACTATTATAGGAAATGCTTTTGCAATGACCTCTGTAGTGTTTGGGGCTATGAGTTTTTATGCCATTAAGACTACAAAAGATTTTACAGGGTATGGAAAACCTCTTATGATTGCTATGTTTGTGATCATTGGCTTTTCAATTCTTAATATCTTTCTTGGAAATCCAATATTGCATATAGCTATCTCTGGTGTTGTAGTTGTCCTTTTTAGCATAATGGTCATTTATGATACTCAAAATATTATGCAGGGCACTTATGAAACTCCAATTGATGGTGCAATTGCTCTATATTTGGATTTTTTAAATATATTTACTGCACTATTACAGCTATTTGGTATCTTTGGAAATAGTGATGAATAATCAGCTCTCACCCGAACTTTTTCGGGTGATTGATGCAAATCTCAACCGCCTCAAAGAAGGCATACGAGTTGTTGAAGATATCATGAGATATAAAAACAACGACAAAATCCTCTCTCATAAACTTAAAAATCTACGACATATCGCAAATATTCAAGAAAGCTTAGAGCTCCTCAAGTATCGAGATAGTACAAATGACGTTCTTCGCCAAACAGTAAAGAGTGAAATGAATCGTGCAGATTTGACGGATATCATCCTTGCTAACTTCAAAAGAGCTCAAGAGTCATCTAGGGTTTTAGAAGAAATCTATAAGCTCTCTAACGCTACATATAGTGAGAATTTCAAACATATACGTTATGAGCTCTATACACTTGAAAAAGAGATTCTTAGCTAGATACTCTTTGCTCTTCATCCTCTAAATAATAGTCCTCAAGTTATCATTGACTTTCTAGTTTTTTTGCGTGGCTTAAGCCCTATTTTCATTGCAATGATTAAGAGAATAGTAAATTTTAAACAGATAGAAAAAGATGAAGAGATGAAGCAAAAGATTTAAAGAAGAGATTAAAAAACGTATGAAGATGCGATGTAAAAAAGAGGTAGTTCAGCAGAGGTGCTGAACTACTTTACTATAGGGTTATTCTAGCCCCATATCGTACTCTTGGAATGCTCTAGCAACATTCGCCGAATTTAATAAATCATAGAGTGCTTTATCTTTAAACTCTTCGAGAGGCACTTTTTCAACAATTTCTGTACTATCGATACCATCATCGATTGCTTTTAGGATTCTCTCTTTTGTGAGTGAAAAGTACTGCACAGACTCATCTGTTGCTGTTTTGTCAATAATAAAACCGTGTCCTGGAACAAGAGTAGTCCACTCTTTAGAGTTGATAGCCTCAAGTGCTTTGAGCTGTCCTTCTACGGATCCATCTCTGTTAGATGTTACTCTACCATTCATAACAAGGTCACCTGCAAGAATCACTTTATTGTCTGGCATATAAAGGAAATAATCCTCTTCTGAGTGACCGTTACCTACTGGAACGTACTCAAAGTTAACGCCACCAATAGCAAATTTAATTGATTCTTTTTGCTCATATGACTTGTCAACTGCGATGATTTTTGTTCCTCTGATAGCATTTTCTGAGAGAGTTACAAACATTCTACTTGTTGTTTCACCTGGGTGATAGTTTTTGTTTACTGAGTTTGGTCCAACAATCTCTGAACCGTGAACTTCTTTGTAGTAGTTGTTTCCTAACCAGTGGTCATCATGTTCATGACTCATCAAAACAGTCGTTACTGGTAGTTTTCCAACAAGTTTGCTCATAGCTTCGTATGCTTGTTTTGCATAGATATACGTAGGACCTGTATCCCAAAGTGTGTATCCTGTTTCAGTTTTGATATAGCAAGTATTTACCATATTTCCGCCGTTTTCTTTTGTAGGAATTTCAAGTGCTCCGAAGAAACACCATACGTTATCTGCTACTTGCTTAGGCTCAAGCTTATACTGCCACTCATCACTTACTGTTGCTACTGGAGCTGGAGCTGCTGCAGTTGTTTGTGCTGCTGGAGCGGACTTTTGGGCAGTTGTTTCAGATTTTGTTGTGTCTGAAGAACATGCACTCATAAATGGAAGCATCGCAAGAGCTGTGAGCGCTAACGGATTCATTATTTTTTTTATCATAAACATTTCCTCTTTTTTTTTATATTCTTGGAAGAATATAACTCGTATGTAGAATACAAACCAATTATATTCTTGAGATATCAAAAATGGTTTCCCCAAAAAGGGGAAAACCACTACTTGATAACGTCTTTATCAGTCTCAGTAGCACCTTTGTCATCGATAGTCTCAACAACGATTTCATCACCTGCTTTAGCACCTTTAAATTGGAACATAAAGTAAGGATCTTTTGACAAGAATGGACCAGTTGATGCTTCCCATACAACTTTACCGCCTACTTTAGCAGTAACGTGTGTAAGATAACTTACTGGCACTTTTTTCGTTTCAGCTTCTTCTTTACCAACCATTGGGTTAGAGAGTAAAAGTTTTACCTCTGTAACGCCATCTTTATTTTTAGCTTTGATTTTCATACCCATAATATTTTTCCTTTTTTTGTTTTTTGTTTTTTAGATTTATTGATGATGTGGGGTTAAATCAACCTCCACAACCACCGATAGAAACTTCTACTTTTTGTACAGCTGAATATAACTTGCCGTCCTTGCCTTTTGCTACAACAGTAACATTTGCAGTTTTTCTCATTTTGATTTTAGTTTGCATATCAACAACACCATTATCACCTAATTCAAATACCGCTACAGCACTTCTTGGGTTTGCATCTTGGAAGAGAGCGATTGTTACAAGCTCTACTTTTGACTTGATACCGATTGGCACTGC
>DKFQ01000142.1:3407-15109 GCA_002452425.1 Sulfurimonas sp. UBA6792
AAAACAGATGCAGCAGCAGCTACAGCACCTAAACTTAAAAACTTTCTTCTTTTCATTTTTTTTCCTTTATCTCGATGTGAAGTAGATCTAGCAAAAACTACTTGCTAGATTCTACCATATATTTTACAATATCTTTGACTTGTGCGTCACTTAAATCCATAGCACCACCTTTTGGAGGCATACCGCCTACACCATTGATAGAGTTATGATTTACCTTATCCATGCCTTTTTCCAAAACTGTTGCCCAAGCGCCTTTGTCTCCGACAGCCGGTGCTCCCATTGCATCAGTTTTGTGACAAACTGCGCATGATTTTTCATAAAGCTTTTGAGCTTCAGATACAGCACCTTTTGCTTCTACTTTTGGAAGATCTTTTACAGTAGAGTATGCTGGTACAACAGCCGTAATCTCATTTCCTATCTTCATAACAGGTTCTTTTCCACAATTTGTCATACAGCGAGTACCCACTGCACCGAAGTTTTTAGGGTTTTTATAGAACGCTCTTACGTTTTCTACACCTTTTGGTCCATCAATATTTGGATAGAAACCATTACGATTTGGCATAACAATCTTTTTGAAGTTATCTTGATTTAACTCTTCGATATCTGCTCCATCAATTTGCACACCGCTCTCTCTTAGAAGATATGCAGTCATAGCATACATCTGATCTGGTGAGTAACTCTTTGGATGTGCGTATGGCATTGCATCACGAATATACCAAATAAGCGTACTCGCTTGTGGCCAGTAAGAACCAATCGTTCTGTTTGGAGCTTCTTTACCTGGGCAATCTCTTTGGAATTTTAGTGACTCTAAAGAACCGCCTGTTAAAGTCGGATATCCTTTTCCACCTGCACCAAATTCACCGTGACAAACAGCACAATCTTTATCGTAAAGCACTTCACCATCATCAGCAGTACCGCTACCTACTGGCAAACCTGTACCATCTGGCATGATATCTGCATCCCAAGCTTTTAACTCATTTGCAGTAGGTGCTCTACCAAAGTTAACACCTTTGGTTGATTGGTCATTTACTTTATATGCAGTATATGCACCATTTTCTCTCTTATACGTTACACCGCCATCTAAAGCATTTTTAGTAGCTTTGTAAATATTTGCCGGGAGTGGTTTTGTTTTTGCCTCTGCTGCAAACATTGTTGTTGCTAAAAGTGCGCTTGCAGCTATAGCAATTAATTTATTGTTAAATTTCATCATAATTTACCCCTCTCTACTTTGGACAGTTGTCTGTTCTAACTTGAACATTATGAACTGAGCCGTCTTGTCTAACTTCCCAAGTACAAATTGAGTTTCTATGATAAACACCCTCTAATCCCATAATAGACTTCTCTTGAGTAACTGATGGCTGTACAAAACCAGCATCATCCATTGCGCGAGACTGAATCAATAAAGGTTTCCCTTCATATTTGTACATATATGAGAATCTTGTCCATGATTTTGGAAGAACAAGCCCTTTGAGTTTTGCTTCAACATAGTTGTCTCCACCATCAAAAGAGATATCAACTCCCGTAATTGTTCCATGACCACTCCACGCGATACCTTCAACCTCTACTAAGTCACCTTTTTTGAGGTCTGTCCACGGTTTCTCTGGACATGGAGTTGTAATGATAGAGTTTACTTCTAATGGATAGTAGTGCTGAATTGCTTTACCACTCGGCATTAACGCTGTATATTTTGAAGTCTCTTCTTTACAATACCATGGCTCTGCACCAAACTCTAAACGCTTCAACCACTTAACACATAGGTTTGCTTCCCAGCCTGGTAACATAAGACGAACAGGATATCCTTGCTCTGGTCTAATCGCTTCACCATTTTGAGCCCAAACAATCATCGCATCATCAAGTACTTTTTCAACAGGAACAGTTCTACTCATCTCTGAACCATCAGATCCCTCAGCTAACATCCACTTTGCAGTAGGTTTTAGACCGATTTCATCAAGAATAGTTTTGAGACGAACACCAGTCCACTCAGCATTACTCATCATCCCTTTTACAAACTGTAAAGAGTTAAATTGAGGACCTTTCCACTCAGCAGCACCATTTGCAGGGCACTCCATAAAAAGAATTCTACTCTCAGCTGGGTATTTTTTCAACTGATCTAGTGTTAGAACGATAGGTCTCTCAACCAAACCATGAATCATGAGTCTAAACTTGTTAGGATCTACATGAGCAACACCGTTATGTGTTCTTGTAAAATGCAAACCATTTGGAGTAATGATGCCTTCCAACTCGTGAAGCGGCGTCATAGAAACAGCAGCATGCATGTCACCCGCTGAAGAAAGAAGACTTGAAGTTCTTCTTACAACGTTATGCTCGTATGCTGATGGTATCCCGTATGGGTGCTTGTTTAGCTCATCACCTAAAGTTGTTCCCCATTCAACATGGTGAATTATATTTTCATCGTCTGCAGACAATTTTACAGGTGCTAAAAGATTAGCAGCAGCAATTGCACTTACAGAATAAGCAGCAGTTCTTTTGAAGAAATCTCTTCTACTCGAGTGCTCTTGATTTGTAATAGTTTCTAAATTATTTTCAGAAATATTACTCATTTATGACCTACCTCCCTCTTTTAATCTTGTAGATTTCATAAGTATGCAAAAGCACACAAAATACGAACTTTTTCATGCATATATGAAATGCAAGACGACGATTATATATGAATTCAAATTAAATTGTCAAGGCTAATTATGAAAAATGTGAGAAAATTATTACATTTTTATGAATATACTCATTTGGTAACATTCTGAATAATTTTTATTTATATACGATATTAATTAAATTTATATTTTTACTCTTTTTCTGTTTTTCGGGTATCCCCACATAAAAATATGCTACCATTTCGCATAAAAATTAGTACAAAATCAAAACTATATTGCTAGTTGTATTTTGTGTAAAAAGGCATATCTCAAATGTCAAACAAAAAAGTTGGACGCGTTTTAAATCTTTTTGTATCACAGAGTGGAGTTTCTCAGAGAATAGAAAAAAATCTTCTCTCTTTTGATACACTTGGGGTAGTTGAAGATAAGTTTTATAACAAGAACATAGAGCGTTCTGTTTTAATCTCTTCAATGGATAGCTATAATCTTATAAAAAATTATGGACTTGAGATGCCACTTGGTTATCTTGGCGAAAATATCCTGCTTGACTATAACCCTTATGCGCTTGAAGTTGGAAGCGTGTTGCAAATTGGGAACACAGTGCTTGAAATCACACAACACTGTACTATCTGCAACCATCTTGCTGTTATTGATGTTAAAATTCCTACACTTTTAAAAAACGACAGGGGTATCTTTGCGAAAGTTGTCGGAGATGGGGATATCAAAGTTGCAGATGAAGTTTACTTACTTGGCGCATAAATAAAGACGACTTCAAACTCCAAATAGGAGAGCGGGTACTCTTCTAGGAGTTTTTTACTCTCTTTATAGCTTAGCACTTTCCTTGAACCGCTTACACCGCTTTTTTTAATATAGCGAAACATATCTCTTGTTGATTCAAACTCAAGTTTATAGTTGACTACCTCACAATGGGCGTCAAAAGAGTTCTCTGCGAGCCTCTTTACCTCATCGGCGCTTCGGAGTATGGAGCTAATGGACGCGGTTTCGTTGAGAGTTTTAAAAGTGTTGGATGTAAAAATCGCCAAAGAGATAGGCGCATCAAGCTTTTGAATAGAGTGAAAAACTCTCCCCAAATCATGCGCCCATTGTAAGGCAGATGCTGAGAAAATAAAATCCCACTTATATGTAAGCATCTTCTTAAAGAGCAAATCTTCATTGAAATCTGCGTAGAGAAGCTCAATCTTTGGAGATTTTGGATGTAAATCCAACATTCCTTGCGCAAAATCGACACCACAAAAATAGTCATACTCCCAATCTATCGCTTGTATAAGTGCGCCGCTTCCGCATCCAAGGTCTAAAATACGTTTAGGTTTATGTGCTACATGGCTTAGAAGTTTTTCTATCACCCTGTTTTGGATGACATTGTAACTTCCATACTCTAAGGCACGCTTGGAAAATTCAGAACTTACGTTCATCTTCTATTGATAACCAAAGAGAGGATAAAAATAAAAAGAACACACAGCACTATAGTAGCACCCGATGGAAGTGAGAAGTGAAAAGAGAGCGTCATACCAGAGAAAACACTTAAGAGTGCGATACAAAGAGAGATAAGCACTGTTTTTAAAAATCCAACCCTAAACTGAAGCGCTGCAATGGTCGGGATAATCATAAGCGCACTGATAAGAAGGCTTCCTACTACTCTAATGGAGAGCGCTATGATGATAGCCACAATACTCACAAGCAAAAGATTTAAAAAATCTACTTTGATACCGCTTGTTTTTGCCACCTCTTCATCATAGGCGATAAAGTAGAACTCTTTGGAAAAAAGCAGAAGCAAAAAGAGAGAGATAGCTCCAAATACTGCGATAACAACGATGTCATCGCTGCTTACAGCAAGGATAGAGCCAAAGAGATAGGAAAATAACGAGTTGTTAAAAGCCCCACCGAGCGATACGATAATAACAGCTGATGCTAGTGAACCTGAGAGTAAAATAGCAAGAACAGCGTCACTGTAGAGTGAAAACGCACTTCTTAAATACTCTATAAGCCACGCCGCAAAGAGTGCAAAGAGTACGGCAGACCAAAGAGGGTTAAACTCTGCAACAAGTCCCACTGCCACGCCAAGAAGCGCTGAATGCGAGAGTGTCTCCCCGATGAGGGAGTAGCGTCTTAGAACAACAAACGTACCGCTGATAGAAGCTAAAATGGCGATAATAATCCCCGCTATAAAAGCTCTTTGCATAAAATCGTATTCAAACATCTCTAACATTTTAATGCTCGTGTCTATGGTTGTGAAGAAGATGCGCATCAATGCCATAGAGCGAACTCATCTCCTCACAGCTTAGTGTCTGTTTTGGGTTATTGCAGATGATGGCTTTTTGGTTGATGGTAAAGAGACGTGCGATATCGTCTGCGATAACCCCGATATCATGCGTGATAAAGACGATAGTAATGCCATCTTTTTTGTTGAGCTCTCTTAGGAGCGCATAGAAGTTTTTTTGCGATGCCGCGTCAACGCCTGTATTTGGCTCATCTAAGATAAGTATCTTTGGGTTTGAGGCAAGGGCACGTGCTATCATGACTCTTTGTCTCTGCCCTCCAGAGAGCGTTCCTACCATTTTGTCTGCCAAGTCTAGGATATCCATCTTTTGCATCGCATCATGAACAAATGTTCTATCGCTCTTACTTAATGTGCTAAAGAGCCTTCGTTGGGATGTTCTTCCCATGTTGACGATATCTAAAACTGTTGCCGGAAAGGAGCCATCGACAAGAGAGGCACGTTGGGGAACATAGCCGATTTTATACCACTCGTTAAAATGCGAAAGCCCTTTGCCATAAATCTTCACCTCGCCGTTTGTAGGTTTTTCAAGTCCTAAAAGCATCCGCACAAGCGTTGTTTTGCCGCCGCCATTTGGACCGATGATAGCAATATACTCTGAGGGGAAAATCTCAAAAGAGATGTTGGAGAGGATGGTCTGCTCTTTGAGAACAAAACTTAAGTTTTTGACATCAAAAATCGGAACGCTAAATTTCATCGGCACTGAAGGGCTTTAGAGATTTTGGCTAAATTGATTCGCATAATAGCATCGTAGCCAAGTCCTGCTTTTGCTTCATCGGCAGTAATGTTACCAAGCGGTTGCAAGACATCGGCAGTGACATTTGCCTCTTTTGCAATATTTTGCATCGCTTTTTCGTTTGCAAATTTCTCAAAAAAGATAACTTCTACTTTGTGCTCTTTGATAAATTTGATAAGTTTTATCATATTTTTTGCGTTTGGCTGTGCTTCGGGTGCTAGACCGCTGAGTGGCTCGGTATGGAAGCCGTATCTTTGCGAAAGGTAGGAAAATGCGTTATGGTTAACGATGATAGTATCTAATTTACACTCTTTAAGAGCTGTTTTATATGCTGTATCGAGGTTTTGAAGCATCGCCACATAAGCATCTCTGTTTTTTTCATACAATGCTCTGTTTTTTGGAAAGAGTGTGATAAGCTCTTTTGTAATCTGTTCTGCCGCTAGCATCATATTTGATGGATCTTGCCAGTAGTGCGGGTCAACGCTGTTGCCCTCATGGTTGTGCCCATGCTTATGTGCATCTCCATGATTTTCATGCTTTACGCTAAGCTCTCTTAGGTGCACAAATGCGCTTATGTCAACTGCTTTTTTTTGAAATGAAAAGCCCTTAATCCAAGGTTCTAAGCCCGCACCACTATAAAGAACCAAATCACTTTGTGCTATTTTTGCCATCTGCTTTGGTGTTGGCTCATAGCTGTGAGCATCTACGCCAAAGGGGAGAATCATAAAAGTTTGCGCACTCTCACCCGCTATATTTTTAGCGATATCATAAAGAGAAAAAGTACTTGCTGCGATGGTTGGTTTTTGCTGTGGTTCTTGTGCATACAGCGCAAAACAAGAGAAAAAAACCAATAAAAAAAGTGATACAATCGAATTTTTTAAGCCCATGTATGCCCCTGAAACATTTTTGAAATTATAGCTTATTTTACAAAAATTAGTTTTTTTGGGTATAATTCGCCACTTTTTACATAGGCTATTGCCTTCAAGGATAGAGAATGACAGCTAGTTTTTTGCTTATTGTCCAAATAGTTTTAGTAGTAATGCTTGTGATAGCAGTACTCCTACAGAAAAGCTCAAGCATCGGTCTTGGCGCATATAGCGGCTCAAATGAGTCAGTTTTTGGAGCAAAAGGACCTGCTAGTTTTTTAGCAAAAACAACTTTTACCATAGGGTTTTTATTTGTCATCAACACACTGGCACTTGGGTACATGTACGCTTCTGCAGCGGCTGAATCTGTTGTGGATGGTATTGTTGAAAAAACAGATATCGCGGCACCTTCAACAGTGCTTCCTGCTACAACAAAAGTAGAAGCACCTGTAGTAGTGGCTCCAACTACCCAAGAACAAAACAGTTCTACAGAGACCAATTCTACGACACAACAGTAGTTGCATTTTTTTGCAACTGCCCTTCCCCTCAATTTTTCTTTTAAATATTTTCTCGCTACAATACGCCACTATTTTTTACATTGCAAAGGAACGATATGCTAAACGAATTATTCAACGAGTGTGAAACAAAAATGAAGACGAGTGTGAACCACATGCTACGAGATTTTAAAACACTTAGAACAGGGAAGGTAACCACATCTGTTTTGGATAACGTAAAAATTGACTACTATGGAACGATGACTGCGCTTGATCAGGTTGGCTCTATCATAGCAACAGATGCAACGACGATTGTTGTCAATCCTTGGGAAAAAAATCTCTTAAACCTAATCGACAGCGCTATCTCCAAAGCAAATATAGGCGCAACTCCAAACAACGACGGTGTGCAAATCAAACTTTTCTTCCCTGCTATGACGGTTGAGCAGAGACAAGAGTCTGTTAAGCAGATGAAGGGCATGGGAGAGCATGCTAAAGTCGCTATCAGAAATGATAGAAAAAATGCAAACGACAAAGTAAAAAAGATGGAAAAAGATAAAGAGATTACCATCGATGAGTCAAAATCTGCGCAAGATAACATCCAAAAAATTACTGATAAATTTATTGCAGAGATAGACTCTATCTTAAAGAGCAAAGAAGCTGAGATACTAAAGGTTTAATATGGATGTTAAAAAAATATATATGGATGCGGATGCTCTTTTAGAGGGGCATTTTAAACTTAGCAGCGGTAACCATTCACAGTTTTATCTTCAGTCTGCTAAAGTTTTGGAAGATCCAAAAACTGCAAAGCTTCTTGCCGATGCGCTTGCAAAACAGATAAAAGAGAGCGGTTTAGAAGTGGACACTGTCTGCGCACCAGCTCTTGGGGGTTTGATAGCCGGATTTGCTTTGGCAACCGCACTTGATGTCCGTTCGATTTTTGCAGAGAGAGTAAATGGCGAAATGTCCATCCGCCGTGGATTTGAAGTCAAAAAAGGCGAGAGAGTTCTGATGTGTGAGGATATCATTACAACAGGTGGCTCTGCTATGGAAGCGGCGGCTGTTGTAAAAAGTCTTGGCGGAGAGATAGTAGGTGTTGCGGCTCTTGCAAACCGTGGTTTTTGTAAACGCCAACACAGCGATGTAACCACTAAACCCAACTGTAAACTTCCGCAAGATGTTCCGTTTTTTGCACTTGCGGATTTTACGTTTGAGATGTATGCACCTGAGGATTGTCCTATGTGCAAAGCAGGCAGTGAGGCGATTAAGCCTGGCTCTCGAGGAAACTAAGCAGCTGTTTTGAGAGTACCATTTTTGAAACTGTTGCTTCTTTTTTCTCTTTTTGTATCTTCTCTCTTTGGGAGTGAAGATGCAGAGCTGCAAAAGATGGTCGGACGAATGCTTCTTGTAGGGTTTGCCGATGAGAGTATCAACGAAAAAAGCCAAATCGTAGAGCAGATACAAAAGTACGACCTTGGCGGTGTTATCCTCTTTGACCGCTTTTACAATGATAGGAATAAAACCAAAAATATAAGCTCTCCCGAACAACTCCAAAAACTTACTACATCACTCAAATCATTTTCAAAAAAACCACTTCTTATAGCTGTAGATCAAGAGGGCGGCAAAGTTGCACGATTAAGCCCAAAATATGGTTTTGAAGCGACACCATCAGCTTCAAGGGTTGCGCAACTCGATGCTTATATGGCGACACATGTCTATAACGCACTTGCAAGAACACTTGTTCATAACGGCATCAACTGTGACTTTGCTCCTGTTGTGGACTTGGGAACAAACCCCGACAATCAGGTTATCTATGGGCTTGGACGCTCTTACGGAAGTTCAAGCAAAGATGTTGCCATGTACGCAAAGATAATGATGACTTCTCTTAAAAACAACAATGTCATCAGCGTGTTGAAACATTTCCCTGGGCATGGCTCTTCCCTTGGAGATTCGCATGAAGGGTTTGTAGATATAAGCAACACTTGGAGCAAAGAGGAGCTTGAACCCTACAAAGAGCTTATCGCTTCAGGAGATGCTGCGATGATTATGAGTGCACATGTCTTTAACTCCAACCTTGATGCCGTCTATCCTGCCACGCTCTCGCACAATGTCAACACAAAACTGCTAAGAGAAGAGCTTGGGTTTGATGGTGTTTTGGTGAGCGATGATTTGCAGATGGGGGCACTTGCAAGCCGCTATACGCTTGAAGAGATAGTGACGCTCTCCATCAACTCTGGCGTTGATATGCTTCTTTTTGGCAACCAACTCGCCTCGCAAGATATTGATGAACTTGTAGAGGTTATCGTCTCTGGGGTTAAAAAAGGGAGTATCTCTTTGGAGAGAATCAAAGAGTCCAACAAACGCATAGAAAAATTGATGCAAAGATATAAGTTCTAACGATGCAGAGTGCTTTTTCTACGCTTGACTGGCTTGTATTTGGTGCCTACTTTTTGGTTCTTGGGGTTAGCTCTTTTTTTCTTAGCCGTACGAAAATAACCTCTTCACGAGACTATTTTCTCTCTCCGACTGCACTGCCCATCTCTGCCGTTGCACTCTCTGTTCTTGCAACGTCCCAATCTGCCGCTACCTTTTTGGGTGTTCCGGAGTACTCCTACAAAGGCGATTTTACTTTTATTGGATTTTACTTCTCAACCATTCTGGCATCCATTTTTATAGCTTATGTGCTTCTGCCAAGATACTACGAAATGCGTGCGGTTACCGTATATGAACTCCTTGAGAAGCGCTATGGAGCTAGTGCGAAAAAGCAGGCGGGTGTTATGTTTCTTGTGGGGAGAGTTTTGGCAAGCGGTGCTAGGCTCTACATAGGCGCACTTGCCGTCTCGATGATTCTCTTTAGCGATATCGCTTTTGCCCATGTGGCGTTCTCTATCGTTCTTTTGATGGCAGGTGCGCTCGCCTACACTTTTGTCGGCGGGGTTCGCTCTATCGTCTTAAGTGATGTGATTCAAGCCTTTACCTATATCTTGGCGGCCGTTGCCGTGGTGGCGTATCTTACTCTTTCGCTGCAAGATGTTGCTATCTTTCAAACATTAAATGAACATAACAAACTCAACTTTATCGATACCTCTTGGAGCGGAGACTTTAACATCTTTGCACTTCTGAGCGGATGGTTGCTTCTCAACATCGCGGCTTTTGGACTTGATCAAGATATGACCCAAAGGGTGCTTGGCTGTAAAGATAAAAATGCAGCAGCCAAATCGCTTCTTGTCTCAGCTCTGCTTACCATTCCGGTAGTGCTTCTTTTTTTAACAATCGGCGCACTTTTATACCTCTTTTATCTCCAAGGAGGAGCACAGCAGAGTTTTGAGGGGGAAAAGATTACCGTTTTTA
Organism: Sulfurimonas sp. UBA6792; assembly: GCA_002452425.1. GTDB lineage: Bacteria > Campylobacterota > Campylobacteria > Campylobacterales > Sulfurimonadaceae > Sulfurimonas. The sequence goes on from DKFQ01000142.1 coordinate 13,757, forward strand.
TGGTTTATATACTTCATGAGATGCCCGATGGGCTTCGAGGCTTGGTAACAGTGGGCGCAATCGCAGCGGCACTCTCAAGCGCAAACTCTGTTCTTGGCGCTATGGCATCGGTTGCGGTTGAAGACCTCTACAGACCGTGGAAGCTCAAGCGTGGCACAATGGATGAGGAACACTTTTTAAAAACTTCAAGGGTTGCGGTACTCTTTTTTGCGATTTTACTCTCTGTCATGGCGATGGTGAGCTACTTTTGGCAGCGTTACAGCGACCTCTCTTTGATAAACTTCGCGCTTGGAGTTATGTCTTTTGCTTATACGGGGCTTTTGGGTGTCTATTTTGCCGCCATCTTTACCTCTCGCGGGAACAGAACAACTGTTCTTATGGCGCTCATCGGGGGATTTGTCACGGTTTTGGCACTTCAACCCTACACTTTTGGTGTAACTATAGGTTTTGCTTGGCAGATGCTCATCGGTACTGCCGTCTCTTTTTTTATTATGTTGTTAGGAGCCAAAGATGAGTGAATTTTATATCGGCGTGATGTCGGGAACAAGCTTAGATGGGATAGATATCGCACTTTGCGAAATCAAGGAGTATAGTTTTGAACTGATTCATGAAGCATCCTATCCTTTTGACGCAGAACTAAAAGAGACTATTTTTGATGCTATCAACAACCCAATCACACTCAAAGAGATAGGCGAACTTGATACACGGCTAGGGGAGATGTATGCCCATGCACTAGAGCGATTTTTGCTCAATAAAAAAATCAAAAGAGAGAGCATCGGGGCTATCGGCCTGCATGGACAGACAGTGTGGCATGAACCAACTGGAATGTACCCTTTTTCAATGCAGCTTGGAAATGCAAACGTGGTAGCGGCACGCACAGGCATACCGGTAGTAAGTGATTTTAGACGCAAAGATATCGCTCTTGGCGGTCAGGGTGCCCCTTTTGCGCCCGCTTTTCACCACTATCTCTTCTCAAGGCTTGAGGGCAACATCGCCGTACTCAACATAGGCGGCATGGCAAATCTTAGCATTCTTGGCGATGAGCTAAGAGGCTATGACACGGGGTGCGGCAATGTGCTTATGGACTACTGGATAGCAAAACATAGCGGCACTCCATACGATGAAGACGGGGTATGGGCAAGGTCTGGAACTCCCAATAAAGAGTTGCTCAAAGAGCTGCTCAAAGAGCCATACTTTTCAAAAGAGGCTCCAAAAAGTACGGGACGAGAGCTTTTTAACGGTGCATGGCTTCAAAAACAGCTTGAAAATTTTGCGTGGAAAAACCGAAATACCTTCTATACAAAAGCAAGAGATATTCAAGCAACACTTTTGGAACTCACCGCCATCAGTATC
>DKFQ01000142.1:15242-15410 GCA_002452425.1 Sulfurimonas sp. UBA6792
AGAATCCATAAAAAATGTGTTAAAATTTCGTCCGTTACAGGTGCGTTAAAAGATTCGATTTTAGGTGCGATTTATGAATAGAGTGCAAGAGTGGGTGAAGACAACCTCTTTTAAAAATTATACGGTTGAAGCCGCTTTGGCGGATGCAAGTTTTAGAAAATACTACAG
>DKFQ01000142.1:15419-17469 GCA_002452425.1 Sulfurimonas sp. UBA6792
GATGCTTTTTTGCATGTTACCTCAAAACTCTACGGCGCAGAGGTTTGCGCTCCAAAGATTTTTGAACAAAACAGGGATGAGGGATACCTTATCTTGGAAGATTTTGGCACAACACACTATCTGGACATCTTAAACAAAGAGAACTTCAAAGCTTTCTACACAAAAGCAATCAACACTATCTTAAAGATACAAAAAGCCGATGCCTCTGCACTGCCGCTCTACGATAAAGCATTTTTGCACAAAGAGATGGATTTGATGCAGGAGTGGTACTTAGAAAAGTTACTGCACCTCAAACTCAGCGATGCACAAAAAGAGCTTGTTGCCAACACGCTTGAGCGCATCAGTGATGTCGTGCTTGAACAGCCTCAGGGTGTCTTTGTCCACCGTGACTTTCACTCAAGAAACATTATGCTCAAGGGTGATAAAAAAATCGGTATCATCGACTATCAAGATGCGATGAGTGGGGCTCTTACCTATGATTTGGTGTCGCTTTTAAAAGATTGCTATGTTGCTTACGACAGGTCAGAGATAAAAAAACTCGCCCTAGAGTTTCGTGACAAAAAAGGGCTGCGCGTAGATGATGCGACCTTTATCAAATGGTTTGATTTTATGGGAATGCAAAGACACATCAAGGTTCTTGGCATCTTTGCAAGGCTCTCCATACGTGACAAAAAAAACGGCTACCTCAAAGATATCCCACTCACTCTCAAGTACGTAATCGATGCTGCAAACAGATATGAAGAGACAAAAGCGTTGGGTACGTTTCTTAACAATATAAAATGAAAGCCATGATACTAGCAGCAGGTCGGGGAGAGAGGATGCGTCCGCTTACTGATGAGACACCAAAACCTCTTATCAAAATTCACGCAAAACCTCTTATCGTTTGGCATATTGAGAAGCTTGCTTTGCTTGGGTTCAGTGAGATTGTTATCAATGTTGCACATCTTGGAGGAAAAATCATAGAGTCTCTTGGGGATGGCTCGGCGTGGGGTGTTAGTCTGCTTTACTCGGATGAGCGAGAGAGCGGTGCGCTTGAGAGTGCGGGTGGTATCATCAAAGCGCTTCCATTTTTTGAGAATGAAACTTTTTTAGTTGTCAATGGCGATATCTGGTGTGATTATGAGTTCGAGAGGGATTTTAGACTGGGAGATGATTTGGCACATCTTGTTTTGGTGCCAAATCCGCCACACAATCCAGATGGAGATTTTGGACTTCATAAAAACAGAGTTATCAATGAGACAACCAAAAAGTTTACATTCTCAGGTATCGGTTACTACTCTCCCAAGCTTTTCAATGCACTTAAGTGTACAAAACTCCCGCTTGCACCACTTCTTCGTGAAGCAGCCCTGCAAAACAGAGTGAGTGGTCAGCTTTATGAGGGAAAGTGGCATGACATCGGCACGCCACAAAGGTTGAGCGAGGCAGAAGCTACTTCTGTATAAACTGCCCACAACCCTTTACTTCCGTGCCTTTAAATGTTTTATAGTCTTGATTTCCATCTAAGTAAGATTGAAATCGTGCACACTCCTTGCTTTTCATGCAAATCTCATTGTTGCACGCCTTATCTACTTCCATAATTTGCTCCTGCATTAAAATTTGGTATTATACTACTACCGTATCAATAAACAGTTAAAAAACAGAAGGTAGCAAACATCATGAATAAACTCTTTTTTCTTCTCTTACTAGCTACGCTGCTTTTTGCAAAGCATAATAACTGTAGCTTTAAAAACAAAGATTATGAAGACATTTGCAAAAAGGCTGTCAAAGCGGGCGTCTCTTACGACTACGCAAACATTTTTTTGCTCTCGGACTTTAAAACAAAAAAATTTGACGAAAAAAGCTACAAATATCTTCAACCGCAACACATCCCAACACATAGAAAAAATGAGAAAAAAGCAAACAATACACTTGTAAAGTATGTTCCAGAAATGACAGCGCACTTGAGGGCGTATGCTGAAGTTTACGACTATGTAGAACAAGAGTACGGGGTAAACCGTGAAGTGATTGCTGCCATTCTTATCAAAGAGACGCGTCTTGGCAAAATCAGACC
>DKFQ01000079.1:0-14359 GCA_002452425.1 Sulfurimonas sp. UBA6792
TCAAGATGATAATCAAGTCTTTGGGTTATCTCCACACTCTGCCCTCTTTTTGGGAGTGCAAATTTCAGAGCCGCTGGGTTGAGAAGAATGGAGCTCTCCACAAGGTTGTACTTTTCAAAATATTGCGCTCCAAAGTGCTTGTTCACGATTGCCGCATCGACAACGCCGCTTTGCGTAAAAGCAAACGCCTCTTCAAGACTGTTTACACTCAGCAAGAGAGGCTTAACGCCAAAAAGAGTAAAACTCTCCCTTATCTGCTCTTGCTGGATACTGCTTTGTAACACGGCAATGCGTTTTTCATCCAAATCCAAAATCGAAAATATATTGCTTTTTTTGTTCGCAAAGAGCGTGGACCACGTGGAGAGAACAATCTCTTTGTTGAACAAAAAGTGCTCCTCTCGCTCTTTGGAGTAGGCGACGTCGGGCATGATGTCCAACTCGCCATTCTCAAGCATCAAAAGGCACTTTTGCCACTGACAAGGGCTGTAGGTAAGAGACCAATTCTCTTTTTTTGCTATCTCATCCAAAACCTCTACAAAAAAACCAGAAGGGTTTCCTTTGGCATCCAAAAAAATCTTAGGAGCATTTTCATAAAGACCCACGCGTAACTCTTTGGGTTCATCTGCATAGAGTGCCATTAAAAAAAGAAGTGCTAAAAGGAGTGTTTTCATGGGGATATTTTACACAAATTTTGGGGAAATAACATGTGAGAAGCTCACATGTTAAAAAAAAGAGAAGATTAGAGTTTTTCGCTGTTTTTAGCCAAGTACTCGGCAACACCCTCAGTTGTCGCTTTCATACCCTCATCGCCTTTTTGCCATCCTGCCGCACATACCTCGCCATGCTCATCCGTAAACTGCATCGCATCCACCATTCTTATCATCTCATCGATGTTTCTTCCAAGCGGAAGGTCGTTGATAACCGCATGACGCACAACACCTTTGCCATCGATCAAAAATGAACCACGAAGTGCCACTGAATCGCCAAATAAAACATCATAATCTCTTGAGATTTGCTTTGTCAAGTCAGCTACTAAGGGATACTTGATTCTCCCGATACCGCCGCTGTTTACTGGAGTTTCTCTCCATGCAAAGTGTGAAAACTGGCTATCAACTGAGACACCTATGACATTGACACCACGGCTTTTAAAATCCTCTATTCTGTGAGAAAAAGCGATGATTTCAGATGGACAAACGAAAGTAAAATCCAATGGATAGAAGAAAAGAACCGTTCCCTTCTCGCCAAGGTTTTCTGATAATTTGAAATTTTCAACGATAGAACCGTCTGCTAAAACTGCTGTTGCACTAAAATCTGGAGCTGGGTTTGTTACTAACATAAAATAATCCTTATTTCAATAAATTTGCAAAATTCTAACGAAAGTAGATTAATCAAACTCAAATGCTTTGGGATAGCAAAAAGCTTTAAGCAAAAAGATATTTTGCTATAATTTTGGCGATTTACGGAGCAAGACTCTGTACTTCAATAAGGAATAAATCGATGACAAAAGAGTATATATTTACTTCGGAGTCTGTAACAGAGGGGCATCCCGATAAGATGGCTGATCAAATCAGTGATGCAATTCTGGATTATATTATTGAGCGAGATACCGCCGCACATGTCGCATGTGAGACTTTGGTATCCAATGGATTTTGTATAATAGCAGGCGAACTCAAAACAACAACCTATGCACCCATGCAAGAGATTGTACGCAAGGTTGTCCAAGAGATAGGCTATACAGACGCAACGTATGGTTTTGACTACCGTTCCGCCGCGGTGCTCAATGCAGTTGGAGAGCAGTCTCCCGACATCAACCAAGGTGTAAAACAAGCAGATGGCGAGATAGGCGCAGGAGACCAAGGGCTGATGTTTGGCTATGCGTGCCGTGAAACAGATGTTCTTATGCCGCTTCCCATCTACCTCGCACACCGCCTTACAAGACGCCTCGCTGAGGTACGCAAAGAGGGGATTATCCCCTACTTAAGACCAGATGGCAAAGCACAAATTAGCATAAAGTACGTAAATGACAAGCCAGTTTCCGTGGAAACAGTTGTTGTCTCAACCCAACACGCTCCAGAGATAAGTCAAGAGAAGATTTATGAAGATGTTGTGCGTGATGTGATTCGCGAAGTTATCCCAGCAGCGATGATGCATGAAAATACCATTTTTCATATCAATCCGACAGGCAAATTTGTAGTAGGCGGACCCCAAGGCGATGCAGGTTTGACAGGACGCAAGATTATCGTGGACACGTATGGCGGCAGTTGCCCTCATGGCGGCGGCGCATTTAGTGGCAAAGACCCGACAAAAGTGGACAGAAGTGCGGCGTATGCAGCAAGACACGTAGCCAAAAACCTCGTTGCAGCGGGTGCGTGTGAGAAAGTAACCATACAGATTTCTTATGCCATAGGCATAGTACAACCAACTTCTATCATGATAAATACACATGGGACTGCTGTTGTTGAGGAAGAAAAAATTGAGGCATGTGTCAAAGAGCTTTTTGATTTATCTCCAAAAGGAATCATCACCTCTCTTGACCTCTTACGCCCAATTTATCGCAAAACTGCCGCTTATGGGCACTTTGGACGCGAAGAAGAGGGCTTTACGTGGGAGTTGACCAACAGAGTAGAAGATATAAAAAACTATTTGAAAATTTAGATAATAATAGTTATCAAAATGCCTAAAAATAGGGATTTGTACAAAGATTTTGTAACAAAAAAGATTTGTTTGGATTTTGAGCGCGATTTTTTAGCTCTCTTTAAAAATCTTTTGTTAAACTTACCCCGAAATTCAAAATAGGAGAATCCTAATGGCAGTAATTATTGGTGATACATGTATTAACTGCGGCGCTTGTATCGATGAGTGTCCAGTAGAAGCGATTGTAGATGAGGATGATAACCCAACTGGTGAAGAAATTTATTACGTATATGCTAACAAGTGTGTAGAGTGTGTTGGACACCATGATGAGCCAGCATGTGCTACTGCATGTCCAACTGAGGGATGTATTACTTGGGACGCTATAGGCGATAGCCCAGCGCACCGTGCAGATATTACAGACGATATGCGTGGAATCGGCAAAGCCGTAGTAGCGTAATTTTTAAAACGCAGAGCATTTTTGCTTTGTGTTTTTTTCCCTTTTTTCTCTCTTCGTTTCTCTTTTTAACTGACTTCCATAACTTTAATTTCAAATCAGTGATTTTTTGGGTACAATTCCACTTTAATTTTTATATTTCATAGGAGATTTGATGGAACGCACACTATCAATAATAAAGCCAGATGCCGTCGCTAAAGGTGTTATCGGTAAGATTTTAGATCGTTTTGAGAGCAATGGTCTTAAAATAGCAGCAACAAGAAAAATGCAGCTTTCACGTGCTGATGCAGAAGCATTTTATGCAGTACACTCTGAGAGACCTTTCTTTGGTGATCTAGTTGATTTTATGATTAGCGGTCCAGTAGTAGTTTCAGTACTTGAAGGTGAAAATGCAATCGCAAAAAATCGCCAACTTATGGGAGCAACAAACCCTAAAGAGGCAGAAGCAGGCACTATCCGTGCAGATTTCGCTGAAAACATCGATGCAAACGCTGTTCACGGAAGTGATTCTGCTGAAAATGCAGCAGTTGAAATCGCGTTTTTCTTCTCTACAAGAGAAATCGCGTAAGACAACTATTTGAAGATATCTTTAAATAAAATAAGTAAAACTCCTTTAGATTTTGATGTCAAAGCAGACAAAATAACTTTTAAAGGTTTTTTGCAGTATGATTCTGCCAAATTAATTTTGCTGAAGGCAAAATTAAGTGGGAAGCTAGAGACTGCTTGCGATGTATGCGCTGAAGATTTTTTGCTCGATATAGATGAAGATGTAGAGTTTTACATCTCCGATGGGATTTATACTAAGAACCAAGACCTCTTTTTGGAAGTTGTAGAGTCATTTGACTCTATGATTGACTTGCAAGAGATAATAAATTCTGAGATAGAACTCATTTTGAGCGACTATAAAAGTTGCGGAAATTGTACTGGCTCTGACTATATAGTAGAGTAGTGTGAAGCTCAAAGCTTCATTTGTGTAATTTAATTCAAACAGAAAGGAATATACTATGGCAGTACCAAAGAGAAGAGTCTCTCACTCGCGCGCAGCAAAGAGAAGAACTCACTACAAAATTTCTTTAGCTCGTCCAGTGAAAGATAAGGATGGAACATACAAGCTTCCACACCACATCAATCCAACAACCGGTGAGTACAAATAGTCAATGGTTAAGATTGCTATTGACGCAATGGGCGGGGACTTTGGTCCCGAACCTATCATAGAAGGCTGTATTCAGGCTCTCAAGCAAAAACTTTTCATTCCTATTCTTGTAGGTAAAAAATCAGAAATTTTACCTCTGTTACCAAAACGTTATAGAGATAAGATTTCTATAGTCGAAGCTGATGACGTTATATCGATGCATGATGCGGCTACAGATGCACTCAAAAGAAGTGAAAGTTCGATTTATAAAGCGATAGAGCTTGTAAAAAATGGTGAAGCAGATGGTGTAGTTTCTGCCGGACACAGTGGAGCGACCATGACTTTGGCAACGCTAAGACTAGGGCGACTTAAAGGTGTCATGAGACCTGCACTTGTGGCTTTGATGCCTACGAAAAGCACTCGGCGTTCTGTCATTTTGGATGTTGGAGCAAATGTTGACTCTAAACCTGAGCATTTAGCACAATTCGCCGTTATGGGCGGATGTTACGCTGAAGATATGTTTAAGATAGACAAACCTTCCATCGGTTTGCTTGCAAACGGAGAAGAAGATAGCAAAGGCAATGAAGTCACAAAAGCGGTATTTAAACTTCTTGAAGGCTATAAAGGCTTTAAAGGCAATGTCGAGGGAAGTGATATCTTTAACGCAAGTTGCGATGTTATCGTTTGTGATGGATTTGTCGGCAATCTCGTACTTAAAGCATCTGAGGGTGTTGCTTCTACAATCACCGGTTTGATTAAGGAGTATATCCGTAAATCGCCTGTTGCAATTACGGGTGCGCTTTTGATGCGTAAGGTTTTTGCGCTTCTTAAAACACAAATGGATTATGCCGAGATAGGTGGTGCTCCGCTTATCGGGATTCAAGGCTGCGCTATAGTAAGTCATGGAAAAAGCAATCCAAAAGCGATAAAAAATGCGATTTTTCAGGCGATTCGTTATGTCGATACAGGCGTAAACGAGCATATAGTAGAAAGACTAGAAGCGTTAAAAAATAAGGAAAAGTAATGGCATATGCTGCATTTCGCTCTATCGGTGCGTACGCTCCAAGCAAAATTCTCTCCAACGAAGATCTTGCAAATATGGTTGATACGACTGATGAGTGGATTACTAAGAGAACAGGCATAAAAGAGAGACGTATTGCAGCTGATGGTGAATTTACAAGCGATATGGGCGCAAAAGCAGCTCAGATAGCCATAGAGCGAAGCGGTATCGACAAGAGCCAGATTGATATGATAGTATGCGCTACTATCTCCCCAGACTACTTTTGTATGCCCTCAACTGCTGCTATTATCTCTACAAAACTTGGATTATCCAATGCAACTGCTTTTGATATTTCAGCGGCATGTACGGGCTTTGTCTATGTTTTGTCCATCGCAAAAGCTTTTATCGAATCAGGTATGAAAAAAAATATCCTTATCATTGGTGCTGAAAAACTCTCTGCTATCACAGACTACAGCGACAGAGGAACATGTATCCTTTTTGGAGATGGTGCTGGTGCGGCAGTAATTAGTGCAACAGAAGATAAAAATGAAGCCATTATTGATGTCCACACGGGCGCAGATGGTGCATTTGCGGATTTACTTATGTCTCCAAATGGCGGCAGCGGCTCTGCTCACGATACGCTTGACCAAGAGGCAGCAAGTTGTTTTATGCAGATGAAGGGAAATGAAACTTTTAAAGTTGCAGTCAAAACATTGACAAAAGATGTTGTAGATATTCTAAGTGAAAACTCTATCGAAGCATCGCAAATCAAACACTTTGTACCACATCAAGCAAATCTAAGAATCATCAAAGCAGTTGGCGAAGCGCTCAAGCTTACGGATGAGCAAGTTGTTTTAACGGTTGAAAAGTACGGGAACACTTCTGGCGCTTCTATCCCAATGGCGATAAACGATATTTACGAGAGTGGAAGACTGAAATCAGGAGAGCTTATGCTTCTTGATGCTTTTGGCGGTGGACTTACATGGGGTTCAGCACTCGTTCCTTTTGCGCCACTTCAAAAGTAGTTTTTACCTGCTTCGTAAAGCCTTTTTAACTCTTTCATAAAACTCTTCTTCGTCGGGAAGATGGAGGTTTGCAACTCTTAGTTTTTCTCCCCACATAGGGTTTGGAAAATGGCTATCCTCTTCAAACCTTGCCATAACATGGATATGAACTCGCGGGAGCATATTTGCAAATGATGCCATATTTATCTTTTTTGGATTATAGTAGCGCTTCATCTCATCCTCAATCACATCAAAAACTTCCCATAAGCGCATGCGCAACTCTTTTGGAACATCGCCAAGTTCTCTATAAGGCTCTTGTGTGAAAATTTTAAGCCATGGGATTTCGCTTTGCTCTGTTTCTATATAGAGTTCATTATCTTCATAAATAATCATATTTTCTCTTTTTTGAGTAAATTATAGCGTTTTTTTGAGGGTTTTAAAGGAGGGTTTGTGTTTAGGGATAACCCGAAAAATTCGGGTTTAGAGGAGGAGGGTTTAGTCTCTGCCTCTGCTACGGTTTCTATCACCGCCGCTTGGACGACTTCTCTCGCCGCCGCTAGCGTTATTGCCACGGTAACCACCGCCGCCGCTTGGGCGAGCACTTCTATCTCCACCGCCTTCGCTTGAACGAGCTGGTCTCTCACTGCTTCCTGAACGATTTCTATCATTACTGCCTGAACGGTTTCTATCTCCGCTTCCGCTTGGACGGCTTTTATTTCCACGGAAACTGCCGCTACGACCGCCGCCTCTTGAATCTCTTCTTTTGTCTGCACGGTCTAAAATAGCTGCTAGTTTATCAGCAGGGATACCGATGTGGTTTGGTCCTTGGATAGTCTGTTTGTCTAAAATCATAGAGACAAGTTTAAACATAATTGTCTCTTCATCGATATCTTCTTTAAGCATATCAAGAATTTTATGCGCTTCATCATAGATGTGTTGCGCTTCTATGGTGTTAACGATACTTTGAAGGTTCAATGCTCTTAGGTCATTTTTGCTTGGAACAAATGCGTGAGTCATTGTTGTTCCCACTTTTGCTTTGATACGCTGAAGTTCTTTAAACTCTAGCGGAGTAAGAAGAGTGATAGCTTTTCCTTTGATACCAGCACGACCAGTTCTTCCGATACGGTGAACATACGACTCTGGGTCAAAAGGGATATGGTAGTTGAAAACATGTGAGATGTTGTCCACATGTATACCACGTGCCGCAACATCGGTAGCGACAAGAACTTTTACGCCGCTGTTTTTGAAGTTTTTGATAACTGTCTCTCTTTGTCTCTGCTCCATATCTCCATGAAGACCGTTTGCAAGGTAACCTGCACTTGAGAGAACATTTGCAAGTCTGTCAACTTCGCTTTTTGTTCTACAAAATACGATAGACTTTGTGCTTTTTTCAGAATCCATCAAACGGATGATTGCATCATCTCTCTCTGATTCGTCAATTACATAGTACTCTTGGTCGATGTCTGTATTTGTTGTCTCACCTTTTGTGATACTTACAAACTCTGGATTGTCAAGGATTCTCTCTGCAAGAAGCTTGATAGGTTTTGGCATAGTAGCCGAGAAGAGAAGTGTTTGGCGGTTTGATGGAAGATAAGAGAATATCTCGTTGATATCATCCAAAAAGCCCATGTCAAGCATCTCGTCAGCTTCATCAAGAACGACAATGCTTGGTGCAAAATCTTTTACAAGGTTTTTCTTAAGGATATCCAAAAGTCTTCCTGGAGTAGCAACCACGACGCTTGCGCCTCTTTGGATAAGGTCGATTTGTCTGTTGTATGAACTTCCGCCATAAACTGTTACGGTTTTAACACCAATGTTTCTGCCGTATTTGAAAATTTCGTCACTTACCTGAGTTGCAAGTTCACGAGTAGGAGTGATGACCAAAAGACCTACGCCGTCTCTTACATCTATGTTGTTAAGTGCTGGAAGAGCAAATGCCGCTGTTTTACCAGTACCTGTATGTGCTTGACCGACAATGTCACGTCCTGCTAAAACAAATGGAATCGCCGCTGCTTGGATAGGACTTGGAATACTAAAGCCCGCATCTTTGATACTTTGAAGTATCTCTTTTTTTAAACCTAAATCATCAAATGTGATTACTATTTCTTCTGTGTGTGTTTGTGCATTTTCTTGCATCATTTTCCTTTAAATTGGAGATGATACAAGCAAGCCGTAAACGGCAAGGCACCTTCCCCTAAAATATTTGGCGAATTATACCCAAATAAACTCTCTTTTTTATTGAAATAAATAATATTTAGAATTATTTAAGGTTATATTGAGTAAAAAGAGATGTTTTTGTAAAGCAAAATACCTAAAGTAGGGAGATAGAGAAGATTTTGTTATTTTTATTATTTTGAAAAAAAGTTAAAGAAGTGAAGATAAGAGTGAGTTTGTGAATTTATGAGCGGAGAGATCCGCTCAAAGAAAAATTACAGAGCTGTAACGTTTTCTGCTTGAGGACCTTTGTCGCCTTGACCAATTTCAAAAGTTACCTTTTGACCTTCGTCTAGTGAAACACGACCATAACCTGTGCTGTTGATTTGACGAAAGTGTACAAATACATCTTTACCGCCATTTTCTTGTTCGATAAATCCGAAACCTTTTTCGCTGTTGAACCATTTAACTGTGCCGTTTACTAATGCTGCCATTGTAATACCTTTGTGTTTGAATACACTACATTACTGTAGTGGTCTAAAATCTAATATGAAGTTTTCTTTTAGGCGGATTATACTGTTAACTAAGTCATCAATGTAAAGCAGCTAAAGATGTAATTCGAATCATCTTTTATTGGGCGCAGTATAACTGAATAAAATCTAAAAGTATATAGCTAGAGCTATTTCTTTTTTAAATACCATTTAAGAAGATAGAAAATAGAAAAGAAAAAAGGTAAAATTTCCAAAACAAAGGGGCAAAAATGACGGTAGAGACACAGTATAGCTATGAAAAGAGTTGGAGAGCAACCAAAGAGGAGCATCTTTTGCAGATAATCGTAGAAGAGGTCGGAGATGCAGACCCACAAGGTATCCTCGCCTACATAAAAGAAGCGATAAAAAATGGTAAAGTGATAACAGTTGGCAATTGTAGATTTAAACGCAAAGAGGAGAGCAAATGATGCAAGATATAACAAAACTTTTTTTACGCCTTACTGTTGGCATCATGATGCTTTTTCATGGTCTGCATAAAATCATCCACGGCATAGGCGGAGTAAAAGAGCTTACTGTTGCCGCAGGTCTGCCTGAGTTTTTAGCATACGGTGTCTATGTAGGGGAGGTTGTTGTACCTATCTTTATCCTCCTTGGAGCGTACGCAAGAGCCGCATCGCTTATCTTGGCGCTTAACATGGCAGTGGCGATATTTTTGGCGTACGGAAACTCGCTATTTACATTAGGAAAGCATGGCGCACCTGCTTTTGAACTCCCGTTTCTCTACCTTGTGTTGTCGCTTATGATTTTTGTTTTTGGAAGCGGGAAGTATGCGCTTAATGGGAAGTAGTTTACGGGTGTGGCACTTTGACCTTAGAGTTTAAGCTCCACCCTATTGCTACCATAAAGAGTAAAACCGCTGTTGATGGAAGTGATGCGTAGGTTTGTGCCAAAAAGACAAGCCAGAGCAAAATCGCTCCCAGAGGGGTTGGAACGCCTGTGAAGTATTTGCTTACCTCTCCCGCGTCGGAGTTGATGTTAAACTGGATAAGGCGTCGAAGCCCCGAGATGACATAGTAGATACTCACAACTCCCGCTACAAGCATCCATACACCCGAAAAACTCACACTATAGATAGCTTGAAAGATAAGAAAAACAGGAACAAGCACAAAGCTTAAAAAGTCTGCAAAGCTATCAAGCTGGATGCCAAACTCGTTGGAGAGTTTGTATTTTCTGGCGATTTTGCCGTCAAAGATATCAAACGCTCCGCCCACCCAAGCCAAAATAACGGCTAGAAAAAAGTTGTTTTGCGTGATGAAGTAGGTCGCTAAAAGCCCCGCTGTGATGTTTACAAAAGTAAAGAGGTTTGCGAGGTTAAAGTGTGATGTGCTTGTAAATAGAAACTTCATGATGCTCTTTTTTCTAAAATTATAACCTAAATTGGATTTCTTATAACAGCTCTCTAAGGAAAAATATAAATGATAAGAATTATCAATATTAAGTCTTTTGTAAGTTGAGAGTTGTTATCATTTTTAAAATTTATAGAGAAATGGTAAAGAAAATGATGAAAAAAATCATTATTGCGGCTCTTGTTGTGGTTCATGGGTATGCGCAAGAGGTAGCTTTTAACGTAAAAGAGAGAGAACACTCGGTGCGCGATATCATCGATAGTGTCGCAAAATCCAAAGATAAAGAGATTTCTATAGTTACAGAGGCGAGCGATATGTTTACAGACGCAAAAATTTCTGGTGGGTTAAGAGCTTTATATTCAGGGTATGAGTATGGTGGAGCTCAAAGCCAATACGCAACTGCTGTTGGGGCGCAAATAAAGTATGAACTTGCAGCGTTTCGCGGTTTTCATGCAGCTGTAGAGTTTAGTTCGTCTCATGATATAGATTTTGCCACAGGAGAGGGGGTAGGGCATAACGCTGAAATTTCCTCAACCAAGGGAAACTATACGGAGCTTTCGCAAGCGTATATCAACTATAAAAATGGTGGAGTAAATCTGCGTGCAGGGCGACAACTCATCGATACACCGCTTGCAGATAGTGATGACATAAGAATCATTGCAAATACGTTTGAAGCATATACGCTCTCTTATGAGTGGGAGAGTTTGACGTTTATGGGTGGACTGCTTACAAAATGGCAAGGGACAGATATGGGTTTGTCTGCCGAGAATCATTGGTCTGATACGGGTGAAGATGGAACACATTTTGGTGGGCTATCCTACTCTGACGATTTTATAGAATCTAGCGTATGGTACTATGGTATCTCTAAGGATAGTGACCCAAACAGTGTGACTGGTAATGTTGCAAATAGTTCATTTTATACGGATATCTCTTTACATATAGAGCTATCAAAAGAGTATGCACTTCATGCAAGCGCACAGTATCTCAGCCAAAAAGAGGCAGACGCTAGCGCAATGGATGCGACTATCTATGGTGCAATGGCGGAATTAGTCATGTTTGAAGATTTTGCACTCTCGGCTGCGTATAACAAATCCCAAAAACAAGAAGGAAAAGGAAGTTTTTCTGGTTTTGGAGGAGGAACGCTCTATACAAATATGGACTCAATGATTTTAGATACCATAACGATGGATAGAGATGCGCAAGCACTGGTTGCTGGTTTAACATACCGTTATAATGATTTTGGATTTATGTATGTGTATGGTGCTTTTGATGGTGAGGCAAACTCTTTTGGCATAAAAGAGCGTATAATCGAACAAAATATCGGTTTTGAATACACGCCGGATGAAAAGGTCACTTTTGCAGCTCTTTATGTCAAAAACGAAGATAAAAAAGAGGGTGGAAGCAATGGCGGAGATTGGGAAAATGTGAGAGTTTTGCTCTCCTATAATTTTTAATTAATATGATATCTATTATCATTAGAGAAAAAGAAAAGAGAAATATGCCAAAGAGTACTAAAAAATTGAGCGAGTGTAAAAAAGCTTGTGTCGTTAAAGTTACAAAACTT
Organism: Sulfurimonas sp. UBA6792; assembly: GCA_002452425.1. Classification (GTDB taxonomy): domain Bacteria; phylum Campylobacterota; class Campylobacteria; order Campylobacterales; family Sulfurimonadaceae; genus Sulfurimonas. The sequence continues at coordinate 11,840 of DKFQ01000079.1, forward strand.
CATGCTACAACAGAGCTTAAAGCGCGCCTTATCTCCTTTGGTGTCATGAAAGATGCGGTTATAGAAGTTTTGGAGTATGCTCCCGCAAAAAGTACCATAGAGATAAAAGTGGGTAAAACAAGACTGGCTCTTAGGGCGCAAGAAGCCGAACTTATAGAGGTGCAAAAAGTATGAAAAGAGATGCAAAAAGTTGCCCTATAACGGCAAAACATATCAAAGCAGCCCTTGTCGGACAGCCAAATGTCGGCAAAAGCATGCTTATCAACTCCATCTCTAATGCTCATCTTCATGTTGGAAACTTCACAGGTGTTACGGTTGAGAAGAGTGAGGTTCTTTTTGACTATAGCGAGCATCACTTTACGGTTGTGGATTTGCCAGGGACGTATGCGCTAAGCGAGTACTCCATCGAAGAGAGAGTGACAACTGAGTTTCTTGTAACGCAACATTATGACCTTATCATCAATGTTGTGGATTCGACGAACTTGGAGAAAAACCTGCAGCTTACAACGGAGCTTATGAGCCTTGGCAAGAAGATGGTGATTGCGCTTAACATGAGCGATGAGGCGAAAAAAGAGGGTATCGAGATAGATAGTAAACAGATGTCGCTTATCCTTGGAGTGCCTTGTGTGAAGGTCTCTGCTGTTACAAAACTTGGTATAAAAGAGCTTATTGAGGCAGTGGTTGAGGAGTTTGAAGAGGAACATACACAAAACAAACTTCTCTTTAGCGAGGCGGTTGAAGAGGAGATAGTGCTTTTAGAAGAGAGTTTAAAAAAGCATAGATTTGAAGATGAAAATTCCTACAGAAACATCGCCATCAACCTGCTCAAAGGCGATAAAAAAACTTATGCAAAGCTTCATGATGACCCAGTATGGACGGAGTTGCAGCCTCTTTTAGTAGATGCGCTGAAGCATGTAGAGCTCCATCATGGAAGTGACGACATAAAAGAGGCGTTTGCTGAAGAGTACGCTTCTTTCAACAAAGGTGTTGTCGCTGAAGTGCTCCATTTTGCCAAAGATCCAAAAGAGCGAACACTTACCGATAAGATAGACTCCATCTTGATTCACAATATTTTTGGTATTCCCATCTTTCTTTTTTTTATGTGGTCGCTTTTTCAGCTCACTTTTGAGATAGGTTCTATCCCGATGGAGTGGATAGACGGCGTATTTTCATGGCTTGGCGAGAGCGTGGGTGCGACCATACCAAACGAGGATGTCCGCTCTTTAGTTGTGGATGGGGTTATCGCCGGAGTAGGGGCGGTTATGCTCTTTGTGCCAAATATTGCCATCCTCTTTTTAGGAATCGCACTTTTGGAGAGTACGGGCTATATGTCCAGAGTTGCCTTTTTGCTAGATGGTTTTTTCCACAAATTTGGTCTTCATGGACAGTCGTTTATCCCGCTGGTAACTGGTTTTGGATGTTCTATCCCCGCTTATATGTCTGCACGTATCCTCAAAAATGACCGTGATAGACTTCTTACGCTCTTTATCATCGGATTTATGAGTTGTGGGGCGAGGCTTCCTGTTTATGTCCTTTTTGCAGGTGCTTTTTTCTCTGAGAGTATGGCAGGAAATGTTCTTTTTGCTATCTATATCATCGGCGCATCTTTTGGGCTTGTCGCTGCAAAAGTGCTAAAACTCACTGCTTTTAAAGGAGTGGATGAACCTTTTGTTATGGAGATGCCAAAATACAGACTTCCATCGCTCAAGCTTATCTGGCACACGGTGGTTACAAAAACAGTTATGTATCTTCAAAAAGCGGGAACGTTTATCGCGGTTGCGTCGATGCTTGTCTGGTTTTTAAGCAACTACCCGCACAATGTGGCGTTGGAAGAGCAGTATGCACAAAAAATCGAAAACGCTACAAGCGAGGATGAGAAAAAAACACTCGCAAACTCCCTTGCTCAGGCAAATTTGGAGCAGAGTTATCTGGGACAAATCGGGAAGTTTTCAGAGCCTCTTTTTGCACCGCTTGGATTTGACTGGAAGATGAGCGTTGCCTTGCAGACGGGACTTGCCGCAAAAGAGGTTGTGGTGTCAACACTTGGGGTATTGTACTCTTTGGGCGATGAGGTGGATGAAGAGAACAGCTCGCTCAAAGAGATAATCTCCAAAAATATCCCTTTTGCCTCTGCCGTAGCTTTCATCTTTGTCGTTATGACCTACTTGCCTTGTTTGGCGGCTTCTATCGTCTTTACAAAAGAGGCGGGACATATAAAGTACTTCTTCTATCTTCTGGCGTTTACTTCCATTGTTGCTTATACGTTAGCATTTATTGCTTACAATGTTGCTAGGCTATTTACTTAAATTTTTAGGAGTTCGTTATGGCAAAATTTGGAAATTCGATTATCAAAGGCTTAGAAGTAAGCGAAATTATCGCTGTACTTAACAGAGCATACGCAGATGAGTGGTTGGCACATTACCAGTATTTTATCGAGGCAAAAGTTGTCAAAGGTATCATGAAGGATGCTGCAATTGTGGAGCTTAACCAGCATGCGGCAGATGAGCTCAGACATGCGAC
>DKFQ01000079.1:14533-29835 GCA_002452425.1 Sulfurimonas sp. UBA6792
GCGGATGAGGTAGAGCATGAAGAGGATCTTCAATCGCTTTATGACGATATCACAGAGTTTGTAGCAGAGCTTAAAAAATCACTTGCATAGGTTTTGGAATGAAAAAAATATTGATGATTGAAGACGATTTGGAGCTTGCGGAGATTCTTACAGAGTATCTTGAGCAGTTCGAATTTAAGATTATTACAGAGGATGACCCATTTAAGGCGGTGAGCATCTTGAAGTTGGAGCCGTTTGACCTTGTTATTTTGGATTTGACGCTTCCAGGGATGGACGGCTTAGAAGTTTGTGAAGCTATACGTGAGCGTCAGGATATCCCCATCATCATCTCCTCAGCTAGAAGCGATGTAACAGACAAAGTAAAAGCGTTAGAGCTTGGAGCAGATGACTATATCCCAAAACCCTACGATCCTCGAGAACTAGAGGCTCGCATACACTCTGTTCTTCGCCGCTATGAGGCAAAATCACAGCAAAAAGAGGAGTCTAAAAGCGACTTTAAATGTGACCTCTCTTCGATGATTATAACCTACAAAGGCAGAAATATCGACCTCACAAATGCAGAGTTTGGGATACTCTCCTACATGATTGCAAAGCAGGGGTTAGTCGTCTCACGAGAAGATTTGATTCATAATGTCAATGCCATAAATGAAGACTCTTCCAATAAAAGCATCGATGTTATGGTAGGGCGTATCCGCAACAAGCTTGGAGACAAAGCGCTTATCGAGTCTGTTCGAGGCGTGGGCTATAAGCTCTTAAAGTAGCTCTCATTTGCGCAAACATGCCGTCTTAATCACTGTTCTTTTTGCACTCACGGTGACGCTCGTGAGTGTAAGCGCTGTTTTTTGGAAATTTTTTCAGCTCAACAAACAAAACTACATCAACAACATCTTTACCAAACACGCCATTATCACTCAGATTTATCAGCAGTATCAGCAAAAAGAGGACTCAGAGATTATGCTTGAGGCAAATCTTGCTGTTTACAATTTTGTCCTTATCAAGCAAAAAGCCGATGCGATGGTTATCCTGAAAAATGCACAAACGCTTAAGAAAAAAGATTTTCAAAATGTCAATGCTTCTCTTCTCTTCTCTGGAAATGGTTTTTACACACAACGCGTTGTAACCGACCTAACTGCAACGATGCTGGAGTTCAACAAAAAGATTTATTTTCATATCAGTTCGCCAAATGCTTCTGTTATCATCCTTGATGAGGAGCTCAAACCTTACAAATACTGGAATGTCGTCTCCCCTTATCTTATTATCATCTCTATTATTTTAATCTCTTTTATCCTGATTTTACGTAGATTAAGACCGCTTATCAGGCTTAGAAAAAAGATAGCTCTTTATGGAAACGGCGATATGAATATCTCCTTTAAGACGAACGGGCAAGACGAGATAGCGCTTGTAGCAAATGAACTTGAAGCTACACGCCAAAAGATAAATATCATCCTTGAGTCACGTACCCTCTTTTTACGCAACATCATGCATGAACTCAAAACACCCATAGCAAAGGGAACTATTGCAACGCAGATGCTAGATTCTCAAAAGCAGCGTGACAGATTTAGCTCTATTTTTGGACGCCTAGAGTCGCTTGTCAATGAGTTTGCACTTATCGAAGAGGTAACAAGTCTTGGCGATAAAGCTGAGTTTAAAGAGTACCGCCTTATCGATATCATTGACGGTGCTATCGATATGGCGATGGTGGAGGATGAGAGTGTAAGTGTGACTGTTGACCCGACTAAAAAAATCAACGCAAACTACAGACTCTACACCATAGCGATAAAAAATATGATAGATAACGGTATCAAATACTCCACCGATGCGCATGTCAAGATTCTTATCAAAAATGGCGAACTTGTTTTTGAGAGCAAAGGGGCGTGTATTGCGCATCCTTTGCAGTACTACATAGAACCTTTTACAAAAGACAACCCTGCAAAAAACAGCTTTGGGCTTGGGCTTTATCTCGTGGATTCTATCTTAAAAGTGCATGCGCAGGTGCTTGCTCATGAGTATGAAGATGGAACAAATCGATTTATTTTTGCATAAGGCAACATTATGACTATAAAACAATATATAAGTAGAGAAACAACTCTTATTGCGATATGTTTCTTTCTTTTTGGTTGGATGGGGCATGCCCTATACGAAAATGGACATAAAATCATAAAACATTCAACGCTTAAAAAGATACAAAAAGAGGGTGTTTTAAATGTAGTGCTTCTCAACTCCCCCTCAACCTACTATATAGGCTCAGATGGACCAAAAGGTTTTGAGCATGACCTCTTAAACTCTTACGCAACGCATCTTGGTGTCAAACTCAACATTACAACCGCCAATACCGTAAAAGAAGCGTTGGAGTTGAGCAAAAACCCAGAGATACATGTTACCTCTGCTTCTTTGACAAAAACGCAGGAGAGAGAAAAAAATTTCAGTTTTGGACCCTCCTATTTTGAAGCGCAAGAGCAGCTTGTCTGTAACAAATCTTTACTTGGAAGTGGAAAATTTCCAAAAAATGCAGACAATTTATCGCATCTTAGCATCGTTGTCGGCGAAGATACAAGCTACAGCGAGACCATAGAACAACTTAAGCGAGATGGCTTTGAGATGAATGCAACCTACTCGCCTGAATTTTCAACCGAAGAGCTTATCGCGCAGGTGGACACACACGAGATAGATTGTACCATTGTTGATTCTAATATCTACGCACTTAACCAGCGCTATTTCAAAAATATAGAGTTGGCGTTTGACGTAAGCAACAGAAGACAACAGGCATGGATTTTGGCACCCGAATCAGATATGCTCAAGGCAGATATGTACGAGTGGTTTAACTCCTTCAACCAAAGCGGTGAAATGGCACGACTTAAAGACCATTACTACAGCTATGTTCTCTTTTTTGATTACTACGATACGGTTATGTTTCATGAGCGCATCAAAACACGCCTTCCAAAATATGAACGCTACTTTAAGGGGGCTTCAGGAGAGTATAACATTCCCTACTCAGCGCTAGTTGCACTCTCTTATCAAGAGTCTCACTGGAACCCAAATGCGGTCAGTTATACGGGTGTGCGAGGGCTGATGATGCTTACACAAAATACCGCGGATTTGCTTGGTGTAAAAGATAGAACAGACCCAAAAGAGAGTATATTTGGAGGGGCGAAACATCTGCATCAGATGCTTAAGAGCATCCCAATGGAAGTCTCAGGAGAAGACCGCCTTAAGTTTGCTCTTGCGGCTTACAACATAGGGCTTGGACATGTCTTTGATGCTCAAAAATTAGCACAACAGCTAGGACTAAACCAAAACAGTTGGACAGATTTGAAGGTTGTGTTACCGCTTCTCTCACAAAAGAAATACTACAAAACGCTTAAGCATGGTTATGCACGTGGAAGTGAAGCGGTACGCTATGTGGACGCTGTCTATGACTATAGAGATATTTTACAAAAGCTCGACAGCGAGGCAATCGCCTCTGCTACGAATTAAGAAGAAAGATTAGCGGTTCATCCCCTCTTTGCCATCGGCAAGAGCGCTTAAAAAACTCTCCATATCGTACTTTACACGATACTCCGGTGTCATGATATGGATGAGGATATCGCCTAAATCCACAACGATCCAGTCACTGCTCTCATCTACGGCATTGAACTTTTCTGAGGGTTTTAAATCTCTTTTGAGATGATCCAAAAGAGCGTATGTGTGTTTTGAACCTAAAGAGGATGCGATGATGGCATAGTCAACAAAGTAGTTTTTGTTTCTAAGGTCAAAAACCTCTATATTTTCTGCTTTGTTTTTATCCAAAACCTCTGTGATTCTTTCTATTCTGTTTTGCAATTGTTTTCCTTGTAAAAGTTATATATTTGCGTTGCGCATTTTTTTGGCAGTTTTGATATCTCCATCTTCTCTCTGAGTTGAGTTGAGGAGATATCTACAGCAACATGAAGAGTAAAAAACTCTTTTGGAATCTCGATATTTTCCCGCGAGACCACAACAAACGTGACAAGATTTTTGAGTTTGTCATAGCTCTTCCACAGATGCAGTTTTGAGAGATTGTCCGCACCTATGACGAGATAGATTTTTTTGTAACTCTCAAGCAGATGCTCCACGGTCTCTATTGTTGGAACTTGTCTCTTTTGTAAAACTTCAAAATCTGAGATGACAACATCTTCATCATCACAAAAAATCTCTTTAAGCCACTCCACTCTTAAGTGTGCAGGTGCATGAAAACTTGATTTGAAAGGATTTAAAAATGTCGGCATGATGATAATTTTGTCAATATCTTTAAACTTTTTTAAAGCCCTGACAACAGCCTCGTGTCCGATGTGAGGCGGGTCAAAAGAGCCGCCAAAAAGTGCAATCGTATCCATATTTAAAGCGAATTATAACTAATTTTAGGTAAAATTGCCCATCTTTTTAATTAGGAATAGAGTATGGCATTAAAGATAGCAATTAACGGATTTGGTAGAATCGGTCGCTGTGTCGCACGCATAGCTGCAACAAGAGATGATGTGGAAGTGGTGGCTATAAACGACACTGCAAGTATGGACATGATGCTCTATCTTCTCAAAAACGACTCTGTCCATGGAACATTTAACGCTGAAGTGGTGCAGGTTGATGCAGACCATATTGCGATAAATGGACAAAAAATCAGAGTATTTAGCGACCGTGACCCAAAAAACCTCAAATTTGCCGATTGTGGTGCTGATATGGTTTTAGAGTGTACAGGTGTCTTCTTAAGTCAAAATGATGCACAGATTCATATCGACAACGGTGTCAAAAAGGTTCTCTTCTCCGCTCCGGCAAAAGATGACACACCGACATTTGTTATCGGTGTCAATGAACATCTCTATGCAGGGCAGAGCATCGTCTCAAATGCTTCATGTACGACAAACTGTCTAGGACCTATCGCAAAAGTGCTTGATGATGCTTTTGGTATCGAAAAAGGGCTTATGACAACTATCCACTCCTACACAAATGACCAAAATATCCTAGATGTGAAACACTCCAAAGATAAGCGCCGCGCACGTGCCGGAGCTATCAACATGATTCCAACAACAACAGGAGCGGCAAAAGCTATCGGTTTGGTACTTCCTCAACTCAAAGGCAAACTTCACGGACAGAGCGTGCGTGTTCCGACACCTAACGTCTCCATGGTTGACTTAAACGTTATTGTGAAGAGAAAAGTAACAAAAGAGGAAGTAACAGCGGCATTTAACACTGCAGCGCAAACAACACTCAAGGGCATTATCTTGATGGACAAGGAGATGCGTGTTTCTCAGGACTTCGTGGGGTGTGCATACAGCTCTATCGTTGCAGAGGATTTAACACAAGTTATCGATGGCGATATGGTAAAAATCATGGCATGGTACGACAACGAGTGGGGTTACTCGACAAGACTTATCGACATGGCACTTCATATCAGCAAATAGGACAGAGATTTGGAACTTTTAAATATCAAAAATTTAGATTTAGCGGGCGAAACAGTTTTTATCAGATGTGATTTCAACGTACCTATGGATGAGTTTGGCAATATCTCTGACGATCGCCGCATCCGTTCGGCGATTTCAACGATTCACTACTGCTTAGACCAAAACTGTGCAGTCATTTTAGCATCACACCTTGGTCGCCCTGAGGGACAAGTTGTTGCAAAGTACTCACTCGCTCCCGTAGCAAAGAGAATCCAGCAGCTTCTCAAACGTGAAGTCATTCTTGCAGATGATGTCGTGGGAGAAGATGCTCTTGCAAAAGCGGCGGCACTCAAAGAGGGTGAGATTTTGATGCTTGAGAATCTCCGCTATGAAGCAGGCGAGACAAAAAACAACGAGGAACTTTCCAAAAAACTCGCTTCAATGGCTGCGTTTTACATCAATGATGCTTTTGGTGTGAGTCATCGTGCGCACGCTTCTGTAGAGGGTATCACACGCTATTTTGACAACGAACACAAAGCAGCGGGCTTCTTGCTTCAAAAAGAGATAGAGTTTTTAGGCAAAATCATCCAAAATCCTGTACGTCCTTTTGCTGCAATCGTCGGCGGAAGCAAAGTTTCAGGAAAACTTGAAGCACTTATCAACCTTCTTCCAAAAGTGGATAAGATACTTATCGGCGGGGGAATGGCATTTACATTCTTAAAGCACCTCGGTTACGACATCGGGGCTTCTCTTGTTGAGGATGATTTGCTTGATGAAGCGGGACGCATCTTGGAAGAGGCAAAGAGACTTAACGTGAAGTTCTACCTTCCTATTGATGTTGTAGCAGCTGAGAAGTTTTCTGAAGATACGCTAAGCAAGATAGTTCCATCACAAGAGATACCATCAGGCTGGATGGGGCTAGATATCGGACCTGCAACAGTAAGACTTTACAGAGAAGTTTTAAATGATGTCCAAACAATCCTCTGGAACGGACCGATGGGCGTTTATGAGATGGAGAAGTTCGCAAGAGGCTCTAACAAGATAGCACACTTTGTAGCAGACAGCTATGCAACGACAGTTGTTGGCGGCGGCGATACAGCGGACTTGGTGCAAAGAATCGGCGTGGATGAAGAGATGACTTTTATCTCAACGGGCGGCGGGGCTTCACTGGAGCTTTTAGAGGGCAAGATTTTACCAGGTGTGGCTTCTTTGATGGTTCAAGAGAAGTAAGCTGATGATAATAGCAGCAAATCTCAAAACAAATCTTACAAGAGAAAAAACGCTTCACTATCTGCAAGAAGTGGAGCATTTTTTAGAGCAAAACAGTATCTCACAAGAGGTTTTAGTCTTTCCTGCAATCTCAAACTTAAATGCGCACGATGGGCAGCTTATCGTTGGAACGCAAAACGCTTACCCAGCGTTCAATGGGGCTTTTACGGGCGAGATAGGGTATGAGCAACTTGAAGAGTTTGGCATCAAAACGATTCTCATTGGTCATAGCGAGAGAAGGCATATACTGGGTGAGACACAAGAATCTCTTGTTGCAAAGTTTGACTTTTACAAAAATCTTGGGTTTAAAATCGTTTACTGTGTCGGAGAGCCTCTAGGCGTGAGAGAGTCTGGGCATGAGAAGATGATGGCATATATCGCCGCTCAGTACGAGGGCATCGACACCTCGTATGAAAATCTCATCATAGCTTATGAGCCAGTTTGGGCGATAGGAACGGGGCTGACACCAACGCTTGAAGAGATTGATGCCATCCATAAAGAGTTAAAAGCCAAATCTCCCGCTCCGCTTCTTTATGGCGGAAGCGTAAAAGTAACCAACGCAAAAGAGGTTATGGCACTTGAAAATGTCGATGGGATTTTGGTAGGAAGTGCTGCACTTTATGCCCAGCACTTTTGTACAATGTGTATGTATGCACAAGAGTTAGATAAATAATATTTTATCTTGGAAGTGAGGCTTTAGCCTTGCATAGAGATGCTAGAAAAATCGCACTGCAAGTTCAAGCTTTGGCGGGGCTAAAGCCCCACTTCCAGTCAATAGTGTAAAGTTTGTTAATAATAAAAAAGGAGAAGTAGAAATGGTAATGAAGGGTAAAAAAGGTTTAATAGTAGGTTTGGCAAATGATAAATCAATCGCTTACGGTATCGCAAAGGCGTGTCATGAGCAGGGTGCGGAGTTAGCGTTTACGTACTTAAATGATGCACTCAAAAAAAGAGTAGAGCCACTTGCGGCATCTTTTGGAAGCGACAAAGTGTATGAACTTGATGTTTCAAATGAAGAGCATATGGCAAATATCGCTTCTCTTGTTGCAAAAGATTTTGGCAAGATTGACTTTTTGGTACATTCAGTAGCGTTTGCTCCAAAAGAGGCACTTAGCGAGCCGTTTATGAAAACAACAAAACAGGCGTTTGCCATCGCTATGGATATCTCTGTTTACTCGCTTATCGATTTGACGAACCGTCTTGAGAGTGTTCTTGCGGATGACGCTTCTATCCTTACGCTCTCTTACCTTGGCGGACCAAAATATATAGTAAACTACAATGTTATGGGTGTTGCAAAGGCGGCATTAGAGTCAACAGTACGCTACATGGCGGTTGAGCTTGGAAACAAAGGACAGCGTGTTAACGCTATCTCTGCAGGACCGATTCGTACTCTTGCGGCGGCGGGCATCGGCGACTTTAAACAGATACTTAACTGGAATGAGATCAACGCACCGCTAAAGAAAAACGTGACAACAGAGCAGGTGGGCAACTCTGCTATGTACTTGCTTAGCGATTTAGCTTCAGGCGTAACTGGCGAAGTTCACTATGTCGATGCCGGATACAATATCATGGGAATGGCTGCAGCTGAGGAGAGAGACGGTAAAACTGTTCTCTCTTGGGATGTGAAGTAAAACGCAACTGTAACTTATATTTGGCTTCTCGAGTGAGAAGTCAAATTTTCCTCTACTTACTGCTTAATTTTTAATCCATTTTTTTAAACATCAACCTCATTCATGTGCAATAATATCGCAATTACAAAAAAAGGATAGAACATGAAACTTCTAAAATTAAGTCTAGTAACTGTTTTGCTTGCAACTTTAGCGTTTGGAGATGAGCAAAAATCAGGTCTCAATATGAGTGCAAATGTCGCATTTACAAGCAACTATGTCTGGAGAGGTATGACGCAGACAAAAGATTCACCTGCCATTCAAGGCGGAGTTGATTTGGACTACAAAGGCATCTATGCTGGTTTTTGGGGCTCAAATGTAGAGTTTGGAGATGGCAAAAACTCTATGGAAGCGGATTTGTACGGAGGCTATAAGGGTGAAGTTGCGGGAATCGGTTATGATTTGGGCTACATCCAGTATGTCTATCCAAATATGTCAGATGAGTACAACTTTGGTGAAGCGTATGTCGGCATAAGTAAAGAGTGGGAAAAATTTGGCGTTAATGCGAAATACTACAAAGGCGTAGAGACTGATGAGCTTGACCCAGAGGATTACTATGAAGTTGGCGTTACCTCTTCCATCCTGCCTTATGAGGTTGGTTTCAAAGTAACTTACGGCAGCTATAAGGACATAGGCGACTACTACTTAGTAGGTCTTAGCAAATCGTTTGAGAAGTTTGATGTAAGCGTGGCATATATCGACTTTAGCCACGATACAGACTCAAGTGCAGACGAAGAGAATGTCGTCGCTACGCTTGGCTTTAAGTTTTAGCCCTATCTTGTCGCTGTGCCAATTACCGGCATAGCGTTCATTTTACCAACATGTGAGTTTTGGGCATCAGAACTCGTTACGTTGTTGTAGCGCTCCATCTTATCTATATACTCTTGAAGTGTAAAAGGTCTCTCCTCGTCTTGGTATTTTGCTTGGAGCTCCTGTTGCCTTTTTGTCTCCTCTTTATCCATTTTTTTCAAAAGTGCCCCCGTTTTTACATCTATAAGTTCAGAAGTACCATTCTCCTTTGGGACAATTTTTACTGAAGTTTCGCCACTTGGCGGTGTTGTTCCTTCTACTATAGGCGACCACTCCTCTTTGAGCCACTTATCTAGTTTTTGTTGCATAAAGCCACTATTGTCACTCTCTTTTTTTCCTGAAATAGCATTTAATGCTCTGTTTTGAGATGGATTTACACCATCCACTTTCGCGCACGAAACAAGCAGCAAAGCTGCAGATAATGTCATAATTAATGTTTTCATGACACAATTATACACAATTATTTTGTTAACTTATAGAAAAAATAAAAAACTATTTATAAATTAAGCTTAAATTAAAAGATTATGTGACACTATGTTGACAACATTAAGTTTAGGAGAATGAAAATGAGAGTTACAAAATTAAGTTTAATAGCAGCGTTATTGATTGGTTCAACTGCATTCGCAATTGAAAATACAAAAGTGTCTGGTGATGTAAAACTATTCTACGGAACGATGGATAGTGACACTGGTACATACTTAGGGAACAAAACATCACTATTTGATTCTGAAGGTTCTTATGGAGACCTTGCTGTTGATTTAGAGTTAACTACGGATTTAACTAAAGGTGTATCTGCAGGTGCAAAAGGTACTTTTGTTACTACTTTAGGTTTAGAGAACAACTTGGTTGAGAATACTTGGTCAAACTCTCACGGAATTACAAAAAATACTGGTTCAAGTTTTGGTAACCCACCAACTTCAGGTCTTCAGCTTGATGATGCATTTTATCTTGGCGAATTATGGATTGCAGGTTCCGCATTTGATACAACGCTAAAAGTAGGTCGTCAAGCACTTGATACTCCATTGGCGTTCACTGAGACTTGGGGAATTGACCAAAATACTTTTGAAGCTGCAGTTGTAATAAACCAAAGTATTCCTGATACTACTTTAGTTGGTGCATATGTTGGCAAGTCAAATGGTTCTGCTGACGATCTTGCAACATTAACTCTTAGTGGGGCTGATTATGTATCTGGTAGTTTAAATAACATTTCAGGAGCACAAGCGGGTGTTGTTTCTCAAAATGGTACATTTAATACATTCGGTACAAACGGTGTTTATGTTGCAGGTCTTGTAAATAACACAATTAAGCCTTTAACTGTTCAAGCTTGGTACTATAGCCTACAACAGCTTGCTGATGCTTACTGGTTACAGGCTGATATTAATGTAGATGGTATCTTAGCAGGTGCTCAATATACTTCAATTGACGTAAATGGCGCTGCAGACAAAGATGAAGCATACGCAGCAATGCTTGGTTATGCTGCTAAGGATGTCGCAACTGTTAAAGTAGCATACTCATCTGTTGATGAGCAAGGTGCTATCGGTGTTGGAAACGTTGCAACTGGTAATCGTACAGGTGGTGATAACAGCAATCAGTCTAAACTTTACACAGAGATGTGGTGGGCTTATGGTGTAGTTAGTGCAACTGGTGCTGACACTGTTAGTCTAACTGCTGAGACAACTGCTGCAGGTATCGATTTGCTTGCTGGAGTTTATATGACTGATACTAAAACTACGACAGTTGATACAGAAACAATGGAAATCGCACTGGTTGCTTCTAAATCATTTGGTCCATTAGACACATCAGTTGCAGTAATAATGGATGATTTTGAAGATAAAAACACTCCAGCAGATGATGAAAAAACAACTCACTTACAAGTATATTTAACATATAACTTCTAAGAGTCACACTAAGCCCTTATATAAAAGCCCTTTTATAAGCCCCACTTTCCCCGTCCTCCTTCCGGGAAGATGGGCCCTCTTCATCTTCTCCTTTCCTGTTTTGTGGGAAGATGAACAGGGCTCATTTTAATTTTTTTAGATATAATTTTTTAATGAACAGACTAATAAAAAAAATACTTTATATACTCTTTATGTTGATTTTAATATCCGTTATCTCTTTCTTGTCGATTCACGCTGCACCGAACAGCTTCTTTGGAGCGGGCGAGCTGAATCCAAATATGACAGATGAAGCTATTGCTGTGCTTAAAGCGGTATATGGGCTTGATAAACCATTGCTTGAGCAATACTTTGACTGGGTTGTAAATATATTTAGTCTAAATTTTGGTATCTCTTTTGTAACAGGGCAAGATGTAAGCGCTGAGATACTTAAGCGCCTCCCCGTAACACTTATTATGAATATCACCGCACTTGTAGCTGTATTTGTAATTTCTTTATATTTAGGTATAAAAGCGGCACTTAATTATGAGAAAAAGAGTGATTACATTATCCGCCAAATATCTCTTGTCTCATTTTCTATGCCATCTTTTTATCTTGCACTGCTATTTATTATCTTTTTCTCTTTGACTTTGGGATTGTTTCCCATTGCAGGTCTGCATTCTGTTGAGCCAAAAGAGGGAGTTGCCTACTATCTTGACATGGCTTGGCACTTGGTTTTGCCTGTAGGTGTTATGATATTTGTAGGGCTTGGAAGCATGATAATTTACATCCGTTCTCTCACGCTAGAGATACTAAAGAGCGACTATTACTATTTTGCACTCTCACGCGGTTTGGAAAAAAAAGAGCTTCTACGCTATTACATACTTCCAAATCTTCTTCCACCGATAATCACGCTTTTGGGGCTATCTTTACCGGGGCTTATAGGCGGAAGTGTTATTTTGGAGTCTATTTTTGGAATTGAGGGGATGGGGCAGCTCTTTTATATGAGCGCACTGAGCCGTGACTATCCCATAATTATGGGTACTTTGATGATAACTGCATTTTTAACGCTGATTGGGAATATGTTTGCAGATTTAATACTTTTGAAATTAAATCCGTACATGGCAAGAGGATAGTGTAATCTCGAAAAACAAGTTTTTCGTAGCTTTAGGGGGTTGCAAGGGACATAAGCAGCTGCCACTAAAACGGACGAGTTCGTTTTAGTGCGTAACATTAAAGTAATTAGTTAAACAACGCCTTAAGTGCGTCCACACCCTCTTTTTGCTCTCTTTGCTCTTGCATTTCACCTTTTTGTGGGGCTTTGGCATCAGTTTCTACTAGTTCGATATTGAGTCCACTAAGCATAGATGCAAGGCGGATGTTGATACCGTTTTTACCGATAGCTTTTGATTTTTGATCTGAGGGAAGCGTGATAATCGCTTTTTGTGCTTCGCCATTCTCATCTCTTACTATTTCCACGGCTGAGATGATAGCAGGGCTCATGATTCTTGAGAGGAAAAGCTCTGGAATCGTTGTGTACTCTATACAGTCTATGTTTTCGCCGATAAGCTCTTGGCTTACAGCGTTGATGCGCACGCCTTTGACACCGACCGTTGCTCCGACTGCATCAACTTGTGGGTGTGTACTAAAGAGTGCTATTTTAGCTCTCTCGCCAGGGATACGTGCACTTTTTTCTATGATAACCGTTCCATCTGAAATCTCAGGAACTTCAAGTGCCAAAAGCTCTTCCAAAAACTTCGGAGAGGTGCGTGAGAGCTCTATCTGGATACCGTTTTCTTTGTTCATATCGACACGGCGTACAACCGCTTTGAGGTGGTCGCCCACTTTGAAAATCTCGCCTTTGATACGGTTTTTCATCGGAAGTACCGCACGGATTTCGTCGATTTCGATGTACGTTGCATTTTGGTGATCTACACGTGTTACTCTGCCTGTGACAAGTGTGCCGATTTTGGATTTGTATTTGTTAAAAACTTCATCTTCTACAAGTCTTTGGATATGGTACTCTATCTCGCGGTGGAGATGTGAAGCCCCTGTTCTGCCATACTCTTCGAGCTCATGAGGGATTTGAAGCTGGTCATCAAGTTCTACTTGGTCATCGTACTCACGCGCATCTTTGATAGAGATATACGCAGGGGCAATCTCTGGGTCTTGAAGTCTCTCATCGTTATCTGCCACAACTGTAATCGTTTGAATAATATCAATAGTTTTTGTTTGGTTGTTAATAACTGCTTCAAAAGCAAATTTTGGGTTGATAACTCTCTTTGCAGTTTGAACAAATGCGCCTTTGAGTGCTTCTGTTACTTTTTCAGGGTTGAGCCCTTTTTCATTGGCAATAGCGTCAACGATATCTAAAATTTTTTCCATAATTATCCTTATCTTGGTGGTATCATAAAAAAACAGTGTATAAAAAAAGTGGGAATTTTTTATGAAGAGTGACATTATAACAAAGTTGCATAAAAATAGCATTAATATCGGTTAATGGGATTTTTAGTAGAGTTCAACTATAATGCAAAAAAAATATAGGGCACCCCTAAAGTTGAGGATTAATTATGGATTTAAAATTTGCAAGAACTGAACTTACTGCAAAACCGAAAAAAGCGGAATTAGCAAAGATTGAGGCTGCTGTTGAAAAAGAAGAGAGCGTTATTTTCTATTTTGACAGAGAAAATTCACATAAAGATTTACTAGAACTTCAAGATTATTTTGAGGCAAAAGGCAAAAGTTTTTATATGACAGAAGTAAGATACGGACTCTCAGATAATGAGTACATGTATCAAGTTCATATCATCAACTAAGAAGCAGAAGTGCCAAAAAAACTATTTTTAGAGACGCTTGGTTGTGCTATGAACTCACGTGACAGTGAGCATATCATCGCAGAACTCCATGAAAAAGAGGGGTACGAGACAACGGACGATATCACAACTGCCGATTTGATTCTCATTAACACCTGTTCCGTACGGGAAAAACCTGTAGCAAAGCTCTTTTCAGAACTTGGCGTTTTTAACAAAAAGAGAAAAGAGGGTGCGAAGATAGGTGTGTGCGGATGCACGGCTTCGCATCTTGGCGAAGAGATTATCAAGCGTGCACCTTTTGTGAGCTTTGTGCTGGGTGCAAGAAATGTCTCTAAAATCACAGAGGTTTTACATAAAGACAAAGCCGTTGAGATAGATATAAACTACGATGAGAGCGAGTTTGCTTTCAATGATTTCCGCACATCTCCATACAAAGCCTACATC
Organism: Sulfurimonas sp. UBA6792; assembly: GCA_002452425.1. Taxonomy (GTDB): domain Bacteria; phylum Campylobacterota; class Campylobacteria; order Campylobacterales; family Sulfurimonadaceae; genus Sulfurimonas. The sequence goes on from DKFQ01000079.1 coordinate 28,804, forward strand.
AATGTCTCCATCGGATGCGACAAAGCATGTACCTACTGCATCGTTCCAAAAACACGCGGAGAAGAGATTTCTATCCCCATAGAGCTTATTTTGCGTGAAGCAGAAAAAGCAGTTGCACGCGGAGCTAAAGAGATTTTTCTTTTGGGACAAAATGTAAACAACTACGGTCGCCGTTTTTCAGGGGAACATGAGAAGGTAAACTTTACGGAGCTACTGAGAAGATTAAGTGCTATTGAGGGGTTAGAGAGGATTCGTTTTACCTCCCCCCACCCTTTTCATATGGATGATGAGTTTATTGAGGAGTTTGCAAAAAACCCAAAAATCTGTAAATCAATGCATATGCCGCTTCAAAGCGGTTCGACTAAAGTGCTTCGCGATATGAAGCGCGGTTATACAAAAGAGTGGTTTTTAAATAGAGTGGAGAAGCTAAGAGCTCTTTGCCCTGAAGTAAGTGTTTCTACTGATATCATCGTTGCATTCCCAGGTGAGAGCGATGAGGATTTTGAAGATACGCTAGATGTTATGCGACGTGTCGAATTTGACCAAATCTTCTCATTTAAGTACTCTCCTCGTCCTGAAACTGAGGCGGAGCATTTTACCAATGTAGTCGATGAAGATATCGCTTCTATGAGACTTACCACACTGCAAAATCTTGCAACCGACATTTTGGATGAGAAGAACAAGACACATCTTGGAAAAGTGTATCGTGTTTACTTTGAAGATTTAAATCAAGATTACTTTGTAAGTGGAAGAAGCGACAACAACCTTCTTATCAAAGTTAAAGGCTCTGATGAGCTTTTAGGTGCGTTTCGTGATGTCAAGATAACAGAGATAGGACGAACGATTTTAACTGGGGAAATTGTTGGCTAAGAGATTTTTTCGAGCATTGGCACTTCTCGTTGTTCCTTTTTTAGCCTCTTTGTTCATCAGATTTATCTACGCTACAAACAAAAAAAACTTTTACGCGCCTCTTAGCATCCCAGAAGAGCCAACTATCTTTGCTTGTTGGCATGGGGAGCTTTTGATGCTTCC
>DKFQ01000036.1:0-4922 GCA_002452425.1 Sulfurimonas sp. UBA6792
CTCAAGAGAGAAGGCGGCGGAGTTTATGGCAAAACTCCCTGAAAATCTCAAACAACACAAACCTTTCATAAAAGAGTTTGACTACAACTTAGCCAACGCAAAAGATACCCAAAAATATATATTTCAAAAAGAAAATTTCAACTACTCTATCTCCGTTTGCTCCTCCAAAGAGTATAAAAACGCCATTGGATGCGTCAAAGAGTATATACCAAATCGCACAAGCGATGTTTATATCATCAAAGACGATGATGGGCTCTACAAAACACTCTACGGTGCTTTTCAAACACACCAAGAGGCGCATGAGTTTATGAAAGGGCTTTCCCAAGCGACAAAATCGCAAGGTCCTTTTGTAAAAAAACTCTCTTATAGTCTCAAAGATACGCGCAACTACTCACAAAAGATAGCCAAAAAAGAGTCCGAACAAAAAAAGGAGATAGACGTAAATCAGTTTGTCAAGTTTGAAAAGATTCTTATCAGCGTCGATTCCAAAACAAATAAAATGTCGCTCAGAGGCGTGTTAGACGGCAAAGCGGTAGAGCTCAAAGAGTACAAAGTCTCCACAGCCAAAAAAGATATGCCAAAACCATTGGGAGAGGGTGGCGTGACCTCCATATCTCTACACCCTCACTGGTACCCCACACAAGACACCATCCAACATTTCAAAAAGACAAAAAACATCACCCTACCCCCAGTTGTACCCTACGGACATCCGCACAACTACATGGGAGAAGCAAAAATAAATCTGACACATGAAGTAGATGGCAAAAATGTCTTTAGGATACACGGCACAGTAAATGAATCCACCATCGGCAGAAATGAATCAGGCGGATGCATAAGAATGAAAAACGCCGAAGTGCTAGAACTGGCAACCATGCTTCAAAAGTACTCTGACAAAAAAAGCATAAAAAATATCAGAGTGATTTTGAACTGACTTAGTTTATTACCTTTGACTTTGCAAGTGCCGCTTCTATCTCGCTTTTTTCTACCTCTCCGCTGAGTTCAAGCAGCACTTCTCCGTCTTCTCCGCTTACTTGCATATCTTTTATCTTCTTTTTCGTGTCATTGCTCATGCACTCGCATGTGCCTGTTTTGCAGTTTTGCACCATTTTTACGACACTCTCTTTTTTCACGGCACCGCTAAATTTTATATTTACTCCGCTATTTGTCTTTGATACATCTTTTTTGATGCCATAAAGTGCCTCTTTTACCTTTGGAAGCAAAATCTCCTCTATCTCTTTGTAAGTTGCTTCAAACGCCTCATAACCCTTACCGTCCGGGTCTTCAAAGCCTACATGTATCTTTGGCGTTGGGCGTGGAAACATCGGGCAAGTTTCGTTTGCATGGTCGCAAACCGTTACTACTAGGTCAAACTGCTCATCTATAACCGTATCTAGCGTTTTTGAGTGGTACTCGTCTCTCCAGATGCCTTTTTCTTCAAGCAGTTTTTTAGCGTTTGGATTTACTTTTCCGCTTGCTCTCACACCGCTGCTTTTTGCCTCTACGCCATCTAACTTAGCGTTTATAAGAGCTTCTGCGATGATGCTTCTACAACTATTTCCCGTACATAAAACTAAAACTTTTTTCATACTATTACTCCTAATGAGATTAAAACTACCAGTAAAATAGGCGGTGTGACAAGAAGCCCAAATTTGCTATACTCCCAAAAACCTATTTTTACTCCTTTTTGTGCAAGTACATGTAACCAAAGAAGCGTGGCAAGAGAACCAAACGGGGTCATCTTTGGCCCAAGGTTACACCCGATGATATTTGCGTATGCCAACGCCTGATTTGGTATATCAACCAAAGCTATATCCATAATCATAACGGTTGGCATATTGTTCATAACGGCACTTAGTATCGCACTTATAAATCCCGTCGCTACAATCGCCACCATGTCACCCTGCGTTGCCAAATCTTTTAAAACAGAAGCCAGATAGTCCGTTAGCCCCGCATTTTTCAGTCCGTAAACCACGATGTAGAGCCCTATGCTAAACCAAACAACCTGCCACGGAGCATTTTTTATGGTTAGTCCCGCATGAGCCGCTTTCATATAAGAGGCAAGTGCCAAAAAGAGAAGCCCTCCGCCAAGTGCGAAGAGTGAAATCGGCAGATGATACGCATCACCTATAAAGTACGCGACGAGCAAAAGAGCCAAAAAGAGCCACGACATATAAAAAAGAGGCTTGCTTTTTAGGACTTCATCTGGGTTTTTAAGCAGAGCGACATCTATGGTTTTTGGTATATCGTTTCTTAAAACCAGCCACAAAACTCCTATGGAGACGAGTACGCTTACAACAAAGGGCACAAACATTACACTCAAATACTCCACAAATCCGATGTTAAAGTAGTTCGCCGTGACTATATTTGTAAGGTTTGAAAAGACAAGCGGAAGCGATGCGGAGTCGCTTATAAATCCGCCTGCAAGCAAAAATGCAAGAATGGTTTTTGCGTTGAGTTTTAGCAGTCGCATCTTTGCCAAAAGTATGGGTGTGAGGATGAGTGCCGCACCGTCATTTGCAAAAAGAGCAGAGACAAAAGCACCCAAAAGCAGAGCGTAAACAAACATAAGATGCCCGTTGCCACGGCTTAGTTTTGCCATTTTTATGGCACACCACTCAAAAAATCCTATCTCATCCAAGACCATAGACATTATGATAATGCCGATAAACGCCAGCGTCGCATCCCAAACAATGTTGCTCACGATAAGCACATCGCCAAAACTTACCGTTCCAAAAGCCAAAGAAACCAATGCACCGATGATTGCGGTTGTACCGATTTTAAGCCCTTTTGGCTGCCAGATAACAAAGAGAAGCGTAGTTAAAAAAATCAGACTTGAAGCTATCATAAAGCGCACCCTTTTTTTAGTTTTGGTATCTCAATATCAAGCGAATCAAGCTCTTTGAGCACGGCTAACCTAAACTCATCAAGCGGGGAGCGGATGGAGTAATACGCCCAAGTTCCTCTTCTCTCAACCTTTAAAAAACCGCCCTCTTTTAGGATTTTGAGATGTCTTGAGATGCGGGACTGAATCATCTCAAATGAGTTTTCTATGTCACAAACACAAACTTCACCATTTTGGTTGATGAACTTGAGTATCTTCACTCTCGTTTCATCATTGAGTGCCGCAACTGTTTTTAAAAATATGTCCATGAAGTATCCTACACGAAAGAGATAACAAAATGATAGCAGAAGTAAAATAATATATCAAGATATATTGATATATTGGCTATAAAAATTTTACTTTTGCGTAAAGAGCGCTCAAATCAGAGTTCTTTCGCGCTCTTTGCAAGTCCTGCCCATGCAGAAGCAGGGTCGGCATCTATGGCTTCTTGGTAGGCTTTGTCTGACTCTGCATCTCTCCAGAGTTTCGCTAAAACGCTTCCTAGAAGGTACTTTTGTCTTGCTCTTTGGTTTTTGTCCAACTCTACTGCATCAAGCATCTTGATAACATCCAACGCCTTAGCATAATCCTCTTTTTGGGTATATGCCTCATGCAGAGCAAACTCAACAAAAGGGGTTTGCGCTAAAGAGCCTGAAGATTTTTGCATTCTTAGTATCTTCTCCCCGTAGGTAATCACAAGATTGATGTCTTTTGTGTTGCCCCCAGCTGTCATCATAGCGGCATAGCGGTCGCTATCGAGATACTCCTCACCATACACCTCTACCACCTTTGCCATGGACTCTATCATCTTTTGGGTGTTTTCAAGCCTGTGGTAGGTGTCAAAGACAACTCTATAGACATCTTTATATGCAGAGTTTTCCTCTTTGGCAATAAGCGCTATAAGCTCTTTGGACGCTTCAATAACATTGGTATAGTTACCTGTTGCAAAGTCTATCTTGATGTAGCGATAGAGCCATTTTTTACGCTGCTCCAGCTCTTTGGATTTAAGATTTCTATCTGCCATTTTTTTGGCAAGTTCAAAATCGGCTCCCTTCATCGCACACTCGTAAATCCCATCATCCCACTGTGCTGATAAATCGATTTGGTACTTCGAGGCAAGCTGCAGTACTCTGTTACACTCTTTTGTTCCAAGCGCCTCTTGCATCGCCCCAATAGCAGCATCCACGATAAGCTCAGGCACATCACCATACTCTACCTTGTCAAGCGCTTGAAGCTCTACTTCAAGAGCGAGTGCTTCTTGAAACTTCTTTTGCGCTATGAGAAGTTTTGCTTTTTCATAGAGTGCTTTATCGCCTATTCTGTCTTTTGGATACTCTTGCATCAGCGTGTCGTACATCGCTAGTTTGGCAGTTACGTTGGACTCGTTTTGGTCGCTCACATCAAAAAAGAGCGCATCTTTAGCAACCTTGACATCTTGAAGATAGATACCATCAGGGAAAATCTCTGCGTATTTGTTGAGTGCGACAAGCGCCTCCTCTTTTTTGTTAGATTGGCTAAGCCATACGCCGGCGTTTTTAACCAACCCCTCATACGCATCATCGTCATAATCCATCTTTGCAACAAGCGCTTTTGCAATAGTAGCTGCAGAGATAAAGTCGTTGTTATCTACAAACTCATACATCATCTCCATCGATTGGGTTTTGTTTTGCATAAAAAAATCTGGTTTTGCTAAAGAGATTTTTTCTATATGTTTTGCTGCTTCTTGTGTCTTTGCATTTGAGAGAAGCATTCTTGCGAGTTTAAAGGCAGCTTCTACGGCAACATCGATATTATCGGTCTCTTTGAGTGCTTTTTCATAGAGCCCTTGCGCTTTGGAGACACCTCCACCCTCTTCTATGATCTCTGCCATATAGATATAGCCCCATTTTGCATAAACAGAGTCTGGATGTTCACTAAAGAGCCTATCGTAGAAGTAATCCGCATCACTGTTTAGACCGATTTTATCGTAAGATTTTGCGATGAGAGAGAGTACTTCGGCAACATTTTCATCGGAGGAGTAGTCTCTTAGATACTCTTTTGC
>DKFQ01000036.1:5098-11690 GCA_002452425.1 Sulfurimonas sp. UBA6792
ACATAGGGGAGTTTTTCATCATGTGCCGTAAAAGGGAGGTTAAGGCTAGAGCTGTTTTTAGGCCTTTGTTCCATGTAAGGGATTTTTTCTTTATAGCCTACAATCATCCAGTGGTTTGAGAGCTCCACGTTTGCTTCAAAGAGCGTCTCATCTTTGGTTAAATCAAAAACAATAGGCACAAGCTTCATCTTCTCATATGGCTTGATAATAAGAAAAAAGGTCTCTTTTTTTATCTCACTCTCTATTTCAAAAAAACTGTTTTGAAGTTTTTGTATCTTTTGTGAAGGGAATTTGGAAAAAGCGCAAACTATCTTGATGACATTGTCGAAATCATCTTTAAACTCTTGACATAAAAATTTATCTTTGTCGCTTATATGGAGTGTTGAGTAAGACTGATGGTTCTCTTTTGCGCCTTGGAGAGAGATATCAAGCGCAAAAAGAGGTGCAAGAAAAAAGAGAAGAAGGAGTACTGTTTTAGACAAAATGCTCCTTCCTCCTTTCATTGATGTCACACACTAAAACGAACTCGTCCGCTTTAGTTGCAGGGACAAATGTCCCTGCAACCTCCTTATGCTACGAAAAACAAGTTTTTCGAGAAAATTAGAGGTAATTAATACCCGCTATTATAGACAAATGCAGTAATAAATTCTAGTAACTGATTTACCGCAACAAAAGCAAAAATAGTTCCTATTGCAGCAATTCCGATAATAGTTTTGAGTGAAAGTGTTGCATTTGCACTGTAAACATGACCGCCATTTTCTACAATCGGGTCTTTCATAAACATGTAAACGATAAGCTTGAGGTAGTAGTACCCTGCTATCGCTGAGTTAAGCGCCATAATAAGTGCTAAAACCGTATAACCGCCTGTTACAGCTGAACTTATCATATACATTTTTCCCCAGAACAGACCAAAAGGTGGAAGACCTGCAAGGCTGAGCATAAAGAGCGCCATAATCGTTGCAGCTACTGGTGCAGTTTTTATCATCCCTGCAAATTTGTTGTAGCTATGGTCTGACTGCTGATGTGCAGGAAGATTTTTCTGACGGCTTATCCAAAGCATAGAAAATGAACCAAGGTTAGTAAAGCTAAAGAGTACCCAGTAGAGGAAAAGTGCGCTGTTTGACTGCGTTGTGCCAATCAAAATAGCCGCCATTACAAAACCTGCATGCGAGATAGAGCTGTATGCGAGCATTCTCTTTACGTCTGTTTGCACTAATGCCCAGACGTTTGCCATCGTCATAGTAATAACAACGCTTGCATAGAGGATAACTTCCAACCAAACAACACCGCTATGAATCAAGAACTCAAAGATTCTCATCGCAACAACAAATGCTGCTATCTTTGGAACGATAGACATGTATCCTGCAAGTGCTGCTGATGAGCCCTCATAAACATCTGGTGTCCATGTATGAAACGGAACCATAGAGAGTTTGAAGCCAAATGAAGCAAGCAAGAAAACAACACCGACAAGAACAAATCCGATGTCTGCGTAGTTGTTTGCTTCAAGAACAGCTGCTATCTGGTTAATCTCAACAGAACCTGTAAGCGCATAAAAGACCATCGAACCAAAACTGAAAAATCCTGCTGCTAATGCACCCATTGTAAAATACTTTACTGCCGCTTCAAATGATTTGTCACGGTTATGCATTGCGATAAGCGTATAGAGTGCAAGTGAAGCTGTCTCAAGTCCTACAAAGATAAGGATAAGATTGTCCGTTGCCACCATAAACTGGAATCCTGCAATCATAAACAAGAAGAGTGCAAAGAACTCAGGGTATGTAAACTCATGGAATCTTTTATGCGTAAGTGCCAGAGGGATAAAGAGCATAGAAGCACCTACAACGATAAACTGCGACAAAATCGCTAAACCGTCGATAAGCATCACATCAAAAACGCCCATTACTGTTCCATTGCTAACAAACACGCCTGCCGAATCCATCAACGCTACAAAGTCAACTCCCAAAATAAGAAGGCTGAGCATAACGTAAAGTGAGCGGTCTTGCTCACTTTTAAAGAGGTCTATAACGATAATCAAAAGCGCACCAATGATTGGGATAAGCATCGGTACAAGAGTGATTAGATTTAATGACTCAATTGAGATATTTACTGGTGATAACATTAGTGTGCCTCCTCCCCTTTTGGTTTTGTAAGTAGTGCCATATCTTTAGAGACACTCGGGATTCTCTGCTTTGCCTCTTCACTTAAAGCCTTTTCATGCATAAGAGAAACAACCGCTTCAACGCTTGTGTTGATAGGTCCTAAAAGTGGTTTTGGATAGATTCCAAGCCAGATAGTAATGATTGTAAGCGGGATAAGAGCAAGAAGCTCTCTTTTGTTTACATCAGGAAGATTTCTGTTCTCCTCTTTTGTTACTACACCAAAGAACATCTTTTTATATGCCGCAAGCATATAGATAGCCCCTACAATAATAGCTGTTCCTGCCAAAAGTGTAAGTATATGCGACTGCTTATAAAAACCAAGAAGGCTTAAAAACTCTCCTACAAAGTTGATAGTAAGCGGAAGACCCACAGATGCCATAAGCATCACACCAAAGATAGTTGCATAGCGAGGCATAACAGAAGCTAATCCGCCAAACTCACTCATATACTTTGTATGTCTTCTATCGTAGATAACCCCAACAAGAAAGAAGAGTGCGCCGGAGACGACACCGTGCGCTATCATAAGAAAGATAGAACCTGTAATCCCCTCCACGTTAAGAGCAAACGTTCCAAGGATGATGACACCCATATGTGAAACAGAAGAGTATGCAACGACTTGTTTAATATCTTTTTGTGCATAAGCAACCATCGCTGTATAGATAATCATGATGATAGCTAAGACTGCAATCGGATACATAAAGTAAACCGACGCATCCGGAAAGAGCGGTAATGAAAAACGGATAAATGCGTATGTTCCCATTTTCAAGAGAATCGCCGCAAGGATAACCGAACCGATAGTCGGAGCTTGTCCGTGAGCGTATGGCAACCATGTATGAAACGGAAACATCGGAACTTTGATAGCAAAGCCCATAAAAAATGCCGCAAATAACCAAAGCTGGAAAGATTCTGGCAAAATCAGACGGTACCAATCAAGAAGTGCGAAACTCCACTCTCCTGTTGCCTGATAGTAGAAGTACGCCATAAAAAGCATACCCACAAGCATCACAAGTGATCCTGCAAAGGTATAGAGGAAGAACTTTACAGACGCATAGATGCGAAGCGGTCCACCCCATGCACCGATAATGTAGAGCATCGGTACAAGTGAGAGTTCCCAGAAGAGATAAAAGACGATAGCATCAAGAGCGGCGAAAACACCTACCATCGTCATCTGTAAAAACAGAAGCGTGATAATCATGTTTTTGATATCTTTTGTCTCACCCAAAGATGCTATACCAATCATAGTAAAAAACGCCGCCAAGATGATGATAAAGAGCGAGATACCATCCACACCCACGATATAGTTGATACCAAAAGTAGGTACAAGTGCGATTTGCTCCATAAACTGCATACCCGATGCATTTGCGTCAAATACAAACCATAGCCATAGTGCTAAGACAAACTCAATAGTAGCTACAGCAACGCCGTATGAGCGAATGCTGTTTTTATTGACTACAAATCCAAGAACTCCTGCGAGTGCCGGGAAGAAAATTAAAATCGATAAGATATGATCTAACATCTATTAAACTCCTAAACCTGAGAGAAATGTCTTGATTTCCCCAGAATATCTTGCTGCAAGACCAAATGCTACAGCCAGTGACAATAATATAACCGTTCCTGCTACCATCCATTTAAGCATAGTCGAGAGGTTACCGCTTTGCATAACCCTTGTCTTCTCTCCTGTTTGGTAAAAGACATTTGCAATACCATCAACCGTAGCATCCACAACTTTTTGATCAATCTTCGTCCAAAATACTTCAGAGAGTTCTCTATAAGCTTTAACGATATAGTTCTCATAGAAGTATGGAATGTAGTACTGGTTGATAAGCAGTTTGTATCCAAAGCTGTTTTCCATCTTTGAAGTGCCATCCGGTACTTTTATATCTTTGCTTGTATATTTTTTATACGCATAAGCAATCGCTCCCATAACAAAAAGCTGTGTACCGATAGTCATAATCCAGTATGTTGCAGCTGAATGAACATGGTACTCTGTAGCAGGAAGCAACTCTGTTACCATACCAAAGTAACCCATTTTAAATGCTCCGGCGATAACTGCCAAAACAAGTAACGGACTCATCGCAACAAGCATAAACTTGTATGCTTCATGCGGGTGGATACCAAAGTGCTTGTATCTGTCTTCACCGTGGAAGATGAGTGCAACAAGTCTAAATGAGTAAAACGCCGTCAAACCTGCCGTAAGAAGAAGCACTGTATAAATGATAAAGTGATGCTCAACAAAAGCAACCTCTAAAATCAAATCTTTTGAGAAGAAGCCCGCTAAAGGAAAGATACCCGCAAGTGCAACAGAAGCGATAGTCATCATCAAAAATGTACCCTTCATAACCTTGCTAAGACCACCCATCTTAAACGGATCAAGCTCATCGTGCATAGCGTGCATAACGTTACCTGCACCCAAGAAGAGAAGCGCTTTAAAGAAAGCGTGTGCCATAAGATGGAAAAGTGCAACCCAGTATGCGCCAAGACCGGCTGCGGCAAACATATAACCTAACTGAGAGAGTGTTGAGTATGCGATAACTCTTTTCATGTCACGGTTTACAAGTGCCATAGATGCCGCAAAAAGTGCCACAAATGCGCCAAGAGAAGCGATAAATAGCCCAACAGCCGGAATCAAATCATAAAGAGGATTTGCACGAACAACAAGGTAAACCCCTGCTGTTACCATCGTAGCCGCGTGGATAAGAGCCGAAACCGGAGTTGGACCCTCCATCGCATCTGCTAGCCATGTGTGAAGCGGAAATTGAGCCGATTTACCCATCGCACCGATGAAAAGGAAGATTCCCATCCAAGTCAATACATCTGTTTCTAAAGATGGCATTGCCGCAAAAGCCTCTGTATATTGAAGCGTTCCTGTGTTCCAGTAAACCAAAAAGATACCGATAAGCATACCAAGGTCGGCGATACGGTTCATGATAAACGCTTCATTAGCCGCCCAAGATGCGCTCTCTTTGTGGTACCAGAAGCCAATTAGTAGCCATGAACAAAGACCAACGCCCTCCCAACCGATGAAAAGACCTGCGAAGTTATCACTCATAACAAGTATCATCATAGAGAAAACGAAAGCAGAGAGGTAAGAGAAAAATCTGTTAAACCCTTTGTCGTGATCCATATATCCGATAGCATAGACGTGTACAACAGTTGAAACAAGTGTTACAACCATCATCATCACAACGCTTACCTGATCCACTACAAAACCAAACGGAATGTAAAGGTCTCCCGTTGCCATCCATGTCATCATCTCAACATGAATAGTGCGTCCTGTCATAAAAACAAGCAGAAGCAAAATAAAACTACTTAGTAAAGAGACACCAAGAAGAGCACTCGGTACGATTCCCGCTATCTTCGTCTTTTTCGATGCACCAAAAAGTGCTGCAAACAAAGAGCCCACAAGCGGTGCAAAAAGTGCGGTATATAAAAAGAGTTCCATCCCTTACCCCCTCATCGTTGACATATTGTCAAGGTCAATATTGTTATGTTTTTTATGCCACACAATCAAAAGTCCAAGACCAACGGCAACCTCTGATGCAGCGATTGCGATAACAAAAAACGCAAACATCTGACCGGTTAAGTCGCCATAGTAGTGTGAAATTGCAGCAAAAGAGATATTTACCGCATTTAAGAGTATCTCCGTTGCAAAAAACAGCATAAGCAAGTTTTTTCTTCTCATAACACCCATCAATCCAATAGCAAAAAGGATAGTTGAGAGTACAAGATAGTGGTGTAATCCTATTTCCATCATGAGTGAGCCTTTTTGTTTTTATCTTCTTCTTTCATCATCATTATCTCAGCCTCATTCATCAATGTAACAGAGAGATCCATCTTTTTGCCTGCAAGAACGATTCCTGCAATCATCGCTACTAGAAGCATAACTGCCGCAACCTCAAAAGGAACAAGATACTTGGTAAAAAGAACCATACCTACTTCTTGAACATTTTTTGTGGCGTCAACTGACGGATAGAGTGCTTCGATGTTGTTTCCCACAATCGGTGCCGCAACGATAACTACAACCATAAGAGCAGCAAGCGTACTTAATCCGATGATAATAGCTTTGTTCCCCTGTTTTTCCTTAACCTCTCTTGTTGTGTCAAAAAACATCATACCAAAAGCATAAAGAGCCATAACGGCACCGGAGTAAACGACGATTTGAACCGCACCTAAAAAGTCAGCACCCAAAATAAAGAAGAATGCCGATATAAAAATCATTCCTGCCGCAAGTGCCGATAGGGCATACAACGCCTGAGACGTTGTTACCGCTACGTAAAACATTGCGATTGTTAAAAAAGCGAACAGGTAAAATGCAATTGCTTCAAACATAACCAAACTCCTTAATATGCTAGAGGTGTTTTTTTAACACGCTCGTCTTCATGTGGTGTAATTGCGCCAAAGCCTTCAAACTCTCTTTGCGCTCCCGCTTTCAT
>DKFQ01000135.1 GCA_002452425.1 Sulfurimonas sp. UBA6792
CCACGAAAGCCATTTGTGGAGATGTTGGAGAGGTTGTCTGCAACAACATCAATGCCGTATTGATGGGTTTGGATACCGCTAATACCTGTATAAAATCCCTGAATCATCTTCTACTCTCCGGTTTTTTTAGTAAACTTCTTTTACATTTTCCAATGAAACATAGCTAGAACCGAGTTTCACAAAAGTTTTTCCGCTGTCAAATTTGACCGACTCTATCGGGTAAGCCCCAAGTCTGGTTTTGAGTGCATCTCCATCCGGATTTGTGTAAGATGCCGTTACATAGTATATGCCGCTATTAAGAGCATTGCTGCCGCTATCTGTTCCATCCCACGTAAATTTATAAACACCCTTGTCGTTTGTGCCGACATCCAAAGTTTTTATTATATTTCCGTTTTTGTCCAGTATCTCTACACTTCCCTTGCTTACGTCATCAGGAAAGTAAACCTCAAAAGAGCTGCTTTTTCCTTTGTCGAGTGTTATGGCATTGCTTCCGACATCCGCTGTTTTTCCGATTGCAGAGACCATACTAAACTGTTGTGTACTGCTCATGGCAGCGGCTAACTCCTCAAGAGCCGTATTGGTTTTATCTGTCGCCTCAAGCGTAGCAAGTTGAGATGTTTGCGTCAAAATCTTCTCACTATCCATCGGCTCTGTCGGATCTTGATTTTGAAGCTCCACCAAAAGAAGCGTCATAAAGTCATCTTTGCCCAAAACCGATTTGTCTTTTGTTGTCGTTGAAGCAACATACTCCGCATTGGTTGCCGCATTTAAACCTGTTGATGTGATTGCCATAATTTTTTCCTTTATATATACCGTGGAACGATAATCTCTAAAGAGCTAAGCACCTCTTCGTGCGTCTCTTCATTTTCAAAGTAGTTATACTCTTGATGCGCTTTTTGTCCGTTTTGTTGCTGTTGTTGTCCTGCATTTGCATTTGCATCACCGCCTTGTGAACCGCTACTAAAGTTAAATGTAGCATTATTTATTCCACTGTTGTTTAACTGCACTCTAAGCTCATTGATGTTCATGGAGAGCGTTTGAATGGCTGTGTTGTTGGAGCTGATATTGACATGCAGATTTTTGCCTCTTTGCACTACGGTCAAATCAACCTCCCCCAAATTTTGCGGGTTGAGCTGTACTTTAACCCTTGTAAAAGGGGAGCGGTAGTCATCGATAGCACTCTTAACATCATCTGAGAGATACCTAATCATCTGCTTGGCTTCATTCATCTTTACTTCAAGGCTATCGGCTTTGTGCGTTGCTATGGACTCTAGTTTTGCAGACTGATTTTCACTTTGCTGTGACGAAAAGGAGTCTCCTTGCAAAAGCTGCTCTAAGTTTTTGTTCTCATTAGACGCGCTTGGAGCAACTACCTTGGCAGTGGCAACAGAAAAGTCAGCGGTAAGCGATGCATTTTCACCAGATGCTTTTTCACCGCGAAGCAAAAGAGAGAGCGTCTCATCTGCTCTCTCTTTTGGTGCTTTTTGCTCTGTTTTTTGTGTTACATTGCCAGCTTTTACCTGAACAATCTGCTCCGTTGAAGTGTGTTGAAGTGGAGTTTGTGCCTTAAAAAGAGGTGTCTCTTTAAGCTCTTTTGGTATCTCTCTTACTTTTTCATCACTTCTTAGCTCTTTTTGTTGTGCTTGCGTGGCTACTTCACCCTGTGCGGTTGCACTCTTTTGTTTCTCATGCCCTAGCTCTTTTGGCATCTCAGATTTGAGCTCTTTTTTCTCTTGCACTGCTTCTTTTGGCATCTCAGATTTGAGCTCTCTTGGCTCTTGAGTAAGTTCAGTTTTGAACTCTTGCTTCTGTGAAACTGTCTCTTTTGACGTTTCTGCTTTTGGCATCTCAGATTTGAGCTCTTTTTTCTCTTGCATTGCCTCTTTTGGCGTCTCTACTTTTTTATTTTCTGCTACAAGTGTTTGTGCGATATCTTTAGCATTAGAACGCACCTCTTCAAATGTTATCTTACTTATGTCGATGTCAAATTTTTTAGCAACCTCAACAAGCCCCTTAAGCGTTGTTGGAAGCTCTTTTATCTCGGCTTTTTTATAACCATCGCTCTCTTGGATTTTTGATTTGAGGTAGTTTTTGGCTTCATATATAAGCTCTTTTATCTCCTCTTTACTAAGCGTTGCGACCACTTTTGGGTTCAACTCTAAAAGCTCTTCACTATTTTTAGGAGCTTTTTTCTCTTCGCTTTGCATAAGAGAGGCAAGTATCTGCGTTTTCGAAGAAGTTTTTTCTGTTTTTGCAGTTGTCTGTTCGTTAAGTGCAAGAACCAAAGAGCCATTTTGGACTACTTTTGCATCTTTAGTGTTACTAACACCCTTCAAAAGATCAGCAAATGAGACTAAAGGTTTTTCACTTAAAGTCGATAAATTGAGTGGTGAAGATGAAGATGAAGCCTTACTATTTTTCATATCTAGCAAAACCATGACCTCTCCTTTTTCAAAGATTTTAGGAGTAGTAGCATATACTATTCCAATTGAGCTATAATTTTATTATGAAATCGTTGCTTCTGTTTTTACCACTACTGTTATGGGCGCAAAGCCCCTTTGAGACGTTGAAAAAAGATTTGGATATGTCTGTTTATGAAACAAAAAAGAGTGAAGCCAACCTGCAAGCTTCTCAAAATGTGAAAATCAGATGCAGATTAGTGTGTGATAAGAAAGTATATAAAGAGCAGACGATAACAGATGCTATCGAATTTTACAAAAAATCTAAAGAGTATAGATTTGGTAACGCGCCTCAATAAGGGTTAAAGCTATCCAAACATCTCAAATCATTTTGATGCTGTGCACTTACGCCATCTCGTAACTCAAGAACAAGTGTCTCAGCACTCTCTCCATCGATGGGGTAGCTTACCATATGCGAATGCAAGTCTTGCGCAAAAAACTCAGAAAACATCTTTTTAACGATTTGAGCACCATATTTGTCCGTGTAGGGAAGGACAAAAAAGTAGTCCGCTTTGTCATTTACAATCGCATCAGAATTTCTCAAAATCTCCTTAAGAGAAGCGTCGATAACAGACTGCTCCACCTTAGAAAAATCGCAATACAGAAGCGTAAAACTCTCAGCGCGATTCTCATCAAGCCTCTGCGCCAAACCTATCGTTAAATCTAACAGTTGTTTAAAGTTATCAAATCCAAAATATACTCCAGCCATGTGTTCCTCCAAGTTTAAGTTTAAATTACATAACCATATAAGGTTGCAATGCATCTCTTGATGCAAACGGCGTCGCTTCTATCTCCTCTGTTTGATCAAAAGAGATTGTATAAACCGTATCTTCTTTGGTTTT
>DKFQ01000159.1 GCA_002452425.1 Sulfurimonas sp. UBA6792
TTTGATGCGCATGAACTTGCAGAATACTCACTCACAGGTGGGCAGATAAACCTTGTCATCAAAAACACGGCATACAGAGTTGCCATAAGAGAAGAGCCGCTCTTTAGCCTTGAAGATTTTAAAGAAGAGATAAAAAGAGAGCGAGACGCAAGTTTTGACAGTGAAAAATCGATGGGATTTTTAAATAAATAACACTTTTTGTTTATTATTTCTCTTGTATTAGTATAAA
The DNA here is from genome assembly GCA_002452425.1 of Sulfurimonas sp. UBA6792. Classification (GTDB taxonomy): domain Bacteria; phylum Campylobacterota; class Campylobacteria; order Campylobacterales; family Sulfurimonadaceae; genus Sulfurimonas. Next base: position 230 of record DKFQ01000159.1, read on the forward strand.
TTAATCTAATATGCACTACAGTTAGAGTATATGGGGATATGGAGGAAGTTGCAAATGTTGAGCAGTTTGAGTGTCAAGAACAAGACAATGCTTTTTGTTTCATCGGTTTTACTGCTTTTTGCTGCTGTTGTTTCTCTTTTTATCTATGTGCAGCAGGAGAAGAGAGTAGCAAATCTACAAGACGCTTACCATCAACATTTTCTCCAATCTTACGACAAAATCATCCTCAAACATAAAGAGTTTTACGAAAACAGAGTAAGGGCAAATATTGCTTCTGGCGGTATAAAAGATGCATTGGAAAAAAAAGATAGAAAGATGCTGTTTGAACTCTCTAAGGGGCGATGGGAGACGCTAAGAAAAGAGAACAAATTTTTAGAGGTAATGCACTTTCATCTCTACGATGGCACCTCTTTTTTGCGTATGCATGAGGAGCACAAATTTGGCGACACCATAGCCAATTACCGACCTATGATAGCGCAGTTACATAAAAAACAAGAGCCTGCTTATGGTTTTGAGGCGGGAGTTTACAGTTTTTCTTACAGAGTGGCGCTGCCAGTTTTTAAAGAGGGCAAGTACTTGGGCGCGCTTGAGTTTGGCTCACGACCTGAGCATATTCTCTCTGAGATGGAGTTTTTTTATGACCTCAAAGGGGCGGTTTTTGTCAAAAAAAATCCTATCTCTCTTAAAAAAGAAGCGGAGAAGTTTTCTATAGGAGAGTTCTCTTTGCTTTATGAAAATCTTGGCAATCAAGCCCTTTTACAGAGCATAAGAAAAAACTACACGTTTAAAGATAATCAAAAAATTGTTTTGGATAAGAAAGAGTATATTCTTTACAGCATCGATTTGCTTGATTTTGAAAAAAAACCAGCTGGAAAAGTACTTTTTTTCAACGATATAACAGAGATGCAACAAGAGTTTTATGAGACACTCAAGCAGGTGTTTACCTTTTTGGCACTTTTGCTTATAACGCTTCTTTTTGTGATTCACTATGGGTTTGAAAAAATCATCACTATTTTGGAGACGACCAATAAAAAACTTGAAACAAACCATAAAAAGATGCAGAACTATCTTGAGCTTATCGACAAAAACATCATCACTTCTAACACCGACTTAGAGGGGAACATAACCTACGCTTCTGAGGCTTTGTGCCGCATCTCTGGGTATGCAAAAGAGGAGCTTTTTGGGCAAAAACATAATCTTTTACGTCATAAAGATATGCCAAGCGGCTTGTATGAAAAGCTTTGGGATTCGCTTCAAAAAGAGGGATTTTTTAAAGGCGATATCAAAAACCGCACTAAAGATGGGGAGAGCTACTGGATAGAGACGACCATCTACTCACTTTATGATGAAAACAGTCTGCACATCGGATATACTTCAGTGGCAAGAGATATCACTGATAGAAAGAGAGTGGAGGAGATTTCCATAACAGACGCACTGACAAAACTCCACAACAGAGGCTATTTTGATACAGTGTGCCAAAGAGTACTCGATGAGGCAAAGCGCGCTGATGGGTTCTTTGCTTTTATGATTATAGATATTGACTTTTTTAAAGAGTACAACGACACCTACGGGCATCAAGAGGGCGATAGGGTGCTAAGGGAAGTTGCCCAGTGCATCAAAGACTCCTTGAAACGTCCAAGCGATTATGCGTTTAGGATTGGCGGGGAGGAGTTTGGCGTACTCCTAAAACCAGAGGATACATCGGGTGCACTTAAGTTGGCGCAAAAGATTCAAAGAGGTATCGGTGCGCTTCAAATAGAGCATAGAAGAAGTAGCGCTTCACCATTTGTTACCATTTCTCTTGGTATAGTTGCAAAAAAAGCAAAAGAGATAAGCAGCTGCGAGGTACTTTACAAAGAGGCAGATGATCTGCTCTACCGCGCAAAAGCCAACGGTCGCAACAGCGTTTTTTCAAACATATAGACAAAGGTAAGCAGATGAACGGATACATACTACTCTCTCATGGAAGCAAAGTAAAAGCTTCCAACGAGGCAAGTTTTGAGGTTTTAGAGAAGTTAAGAGGCAAGATAGAGCATATAGAGTTAGCGTTTTTAGAGCTTGCCGAACCAGACTTTGAGAGTGCCGTGTGTGTGCTCAAAGAGAGCGGTGTCAGCTCCATAAAAGTGCTTCCTCTCTTTTTAGCCCCCGGTAAACATGTCAGAGAAGATGTCCCCGCTTTGCGTGAGATGTGTGTGCAGAAGTACGAAGTTGAGATAACGGTTTTAGAGCACATTGGCGCAAATGATGGGTATGTCGGACTTATAGAGAGTATCTTGTTGTCATGAACTCTTTTATGCTTCAAGCCGTAAATGAGGCGTTTTGTGGTGTGAAGCAGAACCACGGCGGACCTTTTGGAGCGGTCGTGGTAAAGAGCGGCAAAATCATCGCAAAAGCGCATAACACAGTTCTACGCTCAAACGACCCCACTGCCCACGCTGAAGTAAATGCCATACGCAAAGCCTCCAAAAAACTCTCTACATTTGACTTAAGCGAATGCGAAATCTACACAACATGTATGCCATGCCCCATGTGTCTGGGTGCTATAAAATGGGCAAATATCAAAACCGTATATTATGGAGCAACAAGCAAAGATGCAGACGCCATTGGCTTTAGAGATGAAGATTTTTACGAAAAAGAGTTTTTGGAGTTCAAGCAGATGCAGAGAGCGGAGTGTCTGAAACCTTTTGAAGCGTGGAGTGCCAAAGAGGATAAGGTTACCTACTGATGATGCACTATGTTATCGGCGATGTTCACGGCGAGTACGATACTCTTATGCTTTTGGTTGCACAACTTCCAAAAGATGCAAAGCTTATTTTTGTGGGTGATTTAATAGACAGAGGCACAAAATCAAAAGAGGTCATAGTGTTTGTACGGCAAAACAACCACCGCTGTGTGCTTGGCAACCATGAAGAGTTGATGATTACATACGGGGAGAGTTTTGCAAAAAGCTATCCACGCTCTCTCAATCCATCTTTTTGTCATACATGGTATAACAACGGCGGTATCGCCACGCTCAAATCTTACAACCTTCTAAAGCAGAGCAATACTCTTGAATGCGTCGAAAATCAAGAGGGTTTTGAGGCGTTTTTAAGAGACTTGGAGTGGCTAAAAACTCTCCCGCTTTACATAGAACTCCCCTGCAAAATCAATAACAAAAGCGTAGTGGTCTCACATGCAAGCTGCGGCGATGTCTGGCACCATCACGACAACCCATCCGCCGTAGAAACTTTCAAAGAGTTCACGCTTTGGGAGCGAACCCCGCCAAAAAAAGATAGTCCTGTCTTTAACATCTTTGGACACACCCCTACCCCTTTTGGGGCTGAGATAGGGAAACATTATGTCAATATAGACACTGGATGTTATGTCAAAAAAGAGGGTTATGGAATGTTAAGTGCTTTTTGTGTAGAGACGCAAGAGGTTGTGAGTGTGGGCAGAGTACCGTAAGCTTGCTCAAAAGTAGCCTATGCCACTTTCTTGATATCTGGCAGGAGAAATTGAAACCTCTGATTAAATCATAAGCTAGATTCCAAGTCAAGCTTGGAATGACGAACTGCCCGTCACCCTGAACTTGATTCAGGGTCTAATTCAATAATTATTCAGAGGCTTCAATTATTATAAAGGAAAATAAATGCAAAATAAATATGAACTTTTTAGTGTAGAATTATTTAAAAAACACCTTGCCATAGCTCTTAGAGCGCATGGTGAGCAAAAAACACCTCATGGGCTTCCTTACTCTTTTCATATTGTAAGTGTAGCGACTGAAGTTATTAATGCTCTTGCTGATGGAGAAATATCTGTAGATGAAGCCGATATTGCTATTGCTTGTGCATTATTGCATGATGTTATTGAAGATACAAATTATGATTTGTTAAATGAAAATCTTGATCCGATGATACTTGCAGGAGTTAAAGCTCTTACAAAAGATAGCATGTTGCTAAAAGAAGAACAAATGAGTGATAGTATCAAGCGGCTTCAAAAATTACCTATATATGTACAAATGGTTAAATTAGCAGATCGTATAACAAATCTAGGTATTCCCCCAAGCCATTGGAGCAAAGAAAAGATGCAAAAATATGAGGCTGAGGCAAGGTTTATTTGTAATGAGTTGAAAAGCCCAAATTTAACACTTAATAAAAAACTGGAAAAGATGATAAACGATTATAAAAAGTACTATATTTAAAGCATAAAAAAGAGAGATTGAATGTCCTTAAACAGCGATGCAATCAAGAAAAGAGTAATATCTTATCAAATAATGCAATTACTTTGGAGCAAATATTGGTAAGTAGCTTTAAAAAACTAAATATTAGACTACCAAGAGAGATAGGAAAGGTTGACTATATCTCAAAGTTTAGCCCAAGTTTTTTAAAAAAATATTACTTACTTTTAAAAGCTTTATATCTTGTAACTGCTATAGGGTTGATACTGTTTTTGATTTATCATCTGCAATATAATGATAACAATATGCAAACTAATACATTCTTTTTGATTTTGGTAGTTTGTGTGTTTGGTATTTATCTCTTATTTATAGAATTTCTGACTCCATACTCCATAAAAATAGTAGGGGATAAAGGAGTTTTGATTTACCAGTATTTTTTTAATCTAAAAAACCCGAAACAAACACTTATACTTTTTAAAAACCTTCAAAAGATCGATATTTATGAAGGCGGCGGCAGATGGATAGTTGGAGAAGAGAGATATAGAACTTATCATTTTATTCAAAATGAAAATATTATATATCGTATAAAAATTTATTTTTATGATAAAGATAATAATGCTTTTATTGATAGAGTTTTGGAGTATTTTAGAAATGGCTATTTATCTTGATTAAAGAAGAAAATATATATAATCTTCTTTATGAAAAAGAAAGAACAACTAAAACAAATTATCAGAGATTTTCATTTAAGTACTGATTTTGATGTAAAACCTCGTACTTTACAACCGCCTTTTTATACAAAAAAGATAATAACCCTTATCGGTGTAAGAAGATGTGGAAAGAGTTCAATTTTGTATCATATGATTAACGAGCTTTGCAAGAGAGTTGACAAAACAAAAATATTATTTTTAAACTTTGAAGATGAAAGGTTGGAGTTAAATAGTGATGAGCTGGATTTGATACTGCAAAGCTACATGGAGCTTTATCCCGAACAAAATTTAAGTGAATGTTACCTGTTTTTTGATGAGATTCAAAATGTAGCTAACTGGGAAAAATTTATCCGAAGAGTTTATGATACAGTCACTAAAAATATTTTCATAACCGGCTCAAACTCAAAACTGCTTAGCAGTGAGATAGCTACAAGTTTAAGAGGTAGAACTTTGTCATTTGAAGTTTTTCCGTTATCTTTTAAAGAGTATCTCTCATTTAAAAATATTGAAGTTGATTTGTATTCGTCTCGTAGTTTAGCCCATATAAAAAATGCACAAGGAGCATTTTTAAAAAATGGTTCTTTTCCTGAAACTCTGTTTTTGGATGAAATCTATGCAACACAAACACTTCAAGAGTATTTTAATGTTCTTTTGTATAAAGATTTAGCCCAGCGATATAACATCACAAATACCGTTGCACTAAAGTTTTTTTTAAAGCGAGTTATCGCAACCGCAACCAAACAAATATCGATAAACAAAATATACAATGAGCTAAAATCAAGTGGAATAAAAATAGGTAAAAATACCCTATATGATTTTTTGGATTATGTACAAAATATCTATTTGGCTCTTACTCTGCAAAAATATGATACATCGCTTGTTAACAAAGAACTTGGCGAGAAAAAAATATATAGCATAGATATAGGACTTAACAATGCTATGGAGTTTAGATTTTCAGATAATATCGGTAAAGCATTGGAAAATGCCGTGTTTTTAGAACTCAAAAGAAATAACAATGAAATTTATTACTATAAATCTGCTAAAAGTGAATGTGATTTTGTAATATCAACTAAAGGGAAAATTACCCATGCTCTTCAAGTAACCTATGATATGAGTGATGTTGATACAAAAGAACGAGAGATAAAAGGTCTCCTTGAAGCTTGTCAAAACTTTGATTTGAGAGTTGCTACCATAGTAACTTATGATAGTGAAGATGAATTTGAGATAGAGGGTATAAAAATCAATTTAATACCGTTTTACAAGTGGGTAAATTGAGGTTAAAATAAAGCTGGTGGAGCGCTGCTAATGTTTAAAAAATTTACAGACCTGTTTAAAAGAGGAAATTTGCCAGATGACACACACACTGTGCCAAACTGGCTCAAGATAAAAAACGCCCAATTTAGCGGAGTTGATGTTTCAAAAAACAGTGTGGATGAGATAGTTCGGCTTACAAGCGATGAGTTTAACGAGTTGGTTTCTAGTAGTGACAACGGGCTTTTGTTTACATACTTGGCAACTTTGAGCAAAAAAGAGCTTGAGAGGTTTTATGACTATAACGACAGAGTTGTCAAACTAGCCGAGGGTGCCGAAATATCCGCAAGAGAGCAGTTTGAGGGCGCAATGGCAGGTGTAGATGTGAAGCAAATAACAAATGAGCAAAGAGCAAGAGCGACTTTGGAAATGCCACTGATGATAAGCTTTGCGAAGCATATCTACCATAGGATAACCGATTTTATGGAGTACGCAAGAGCGGATTATTTTGACTTTGAAAATGAAACATTTCGGATGTACGAGGGGCATCTCTCAAATATTATATGGGATGAGATGAAGTATATTCCGAATCATTTTGAACAGGTGATTGACCATTTTCAAGGCTTTTATGATGAAAACGATGAAGAGCATAGAGCCTTTTTTGCTCATCTTTGTCAACGCTTTGGACTTCTTATCGCCACGCTAAACAGACTCGTTGTTATGACGGAGAACAGAGACAGTTCGCTCAACTGGTTCACTGGCAAAATGGTAGAGTGTGAGTTGGTGGGCAGTGCGGAAATCTCGGTTAGTCAGAGCAAAACACTCAAAACCGACAAAAAACTCATCAACTTTCTCACACTTATGTTTGTGGGGATTTGTGATGAAAATGAGGATAACTACCTTTTAAATCTCATCAATGTAGTTGAAACGCTCTTTGAGTGGTACCCAGTAAACCGCACAACTTGTGAATACGCCATGGTGGAGATGATGAAAAGCGTAGCACTCAAAAA
>DKFQ01000035.1 GCA_002452425.1 Sulfurimonas sp. UBA6792
TACAGTTGGAAAAAAGAGTAACGCATGTTCATCAAGTGATAAAAAAACTTATCAACTATGAAATAGATGTTGCAAAATATGAGCGAAAGAACTTTTTAGGTGTTTATGATTCTGCATTACTTAAGCTTGGATTGCTTTTAGTCTTTGTTATTTTGGGTGTTATGGTTGTCTCTTATTATGTACTTAGAAGTATCCAGCAGGATCATAATGCTCTTGAAGTAAGTGCAAAAAAATTAAAAATAGCAAATAAAAAGCTCGAAAATGCCTCTTATACCGATTCTTTAACTTCATTATACAATAGAAGATATTTTAATCTTGTATATGAGCGTGAGATAAAAAGAGCAAAAAGAAATCACTCATATATCACATTTATGATGCTTGATATCGACTACTTTAAACAGTATAACGATACCTATGGGCATATCAAAGGGGACGCGGTTTTAAAAAAAGTGGCATCGGTTTTTCAAGATATCCTAAAGCGTCCGAGCGATTATGTCTTTAGGCTTGGCGGAGAGGAGTTTGGAGTTTTACTTACAGATACATCCGAGACAAACAGTGCGAGTGTTGCACAAAGTATTTGCGATGCAGTCCGAGCAAGTCAAATCACGCATGAGAGTTCAAAAATAGATAAATATATAACAATTTCCATAGGTGTTGCATGTTGCATAGCTGATGGTGCGCTAGATGAAGAACTGTTGATGGCAAAGGCAGATGAAGCGCTCTATAGAGCAAAAGAGGGCGGAAGAAATAGGTACGAGCTTACAACGGAGATTAGCACAGCTACTCCGCTAGAAGCGGAGAAACAGAGTGCTTAAACGAGTCCTTGCTCAATCATAGCATCCGCGACTTTTCTAAAGCCTGCTATGTTTGCGCCTAAAACTAAGTTAGTAGGTTGACCAAACTCAGCAGCAGTAGTGCTTGCGCTGAGATAGATGTTTTTCATGATTTGTGCTAGTTTTGCATCGACCTCTTCAAACGTCCAGCTGCACATAGAAGCATTTTGTTGCATCTCCAACTGACTTGTTGCAACACCGCCTGCATTTGCCGCTTTTCCTGGACCATAGCAGATTTTTGCATCAATAAATGCATGAACAGCATCCAAAGTTGAAGGCATATTTGCACCCTCACTTACACAGACACAGCCATTTGCAAGAAGATTTTTTGCATCGTTGAGGTTGAGTTCGTTTTGCGTAGCACTTGGAAATGCTGCAAAACATGGAATACTGTAAACCGCATTTGTTCCTTCTGGATACTCTTCTACTGGAGTATATTTTGCATTTGGTCTGCTGTTTAAATACTCAGTAAGTCTTGCTCTTTTTACCTCTTTTAAATCTTTTAAAAGCTCCAAGTCGATTCCATCTGGATCATAAATCATACCGTTTGAATCGCTGCATGTTACAGGAAGTGCTCCAAGGTGGTAAAGTTTTTCGATGGTGTAGATAGAGACATTTCCGCTACCTGAGACAACACATCTTTTGCCCTCAAGTGTTTCGCCTCTATCTTCTAGCATATATTTTGCAAAGTAAACTGCGCCATAGCCTGTAGCTTCTGTTCTTACAAGTGAACCACCCCATTTGAGTGATTTTCCAGTAAGGACACCCTCATATCTGTTGGCTAGTTTTTTGTACATACCAAACATATAGCCGATTTCTCTGCCTCCAACACCGATGTCGCCTGCAGGAACGTCTGTATTTGCGCCGATATGTCTGTAGAGTTCACTCATAAATGCTTGACAAAATCTCATGATTTCATTGTCAGATTTGCCTTTTGGATTAAAGTCACTTCCGCCTTTTCCTCCACCGATTTGAAGACCTGTAAGCGCATTTTTAAAGATTTGCTCAAAACCTAAAAACTTGATAACACCAGCATTTACGCTTGGGTGAAAACGAAGACCCCCTTTGTATGGTCCAAGAGCAGAGTTAAACTCAATTCTAAACCCTTTGTTTACCTGAATTTCCCCATTATCATCTACCCAGTTGACGCGAAAGAGAATTTGACGCTCTGGTTCAACAATTCTCTCAATAATTTTATGTTTTCTATATTTCGGATATTTTTCCATCAAAGGTCTAAGAGACTCTAAAACCTCTTCAGCAGCTTGATAAAATTCTGTTTGTGATGGACTTGTTCTTTTTAGGTACTCAAATACCTCTTTGACATATGGCATATACTTTCCTTTTTTTTTAAATGGAAAAGGATGTTATCTCAAAAAAGATTAAATTTTCTATAATTTTAGATGTTTTTTAACAAAATGATGAAAATTTCATCAATTTATCTCTTGACAAAAGAGTTTTTAATGTCCGTGTTTAAACCTAAAACCGCTCTCTATAAGTGAAGCTCTTAGTTTCTCTTTAAGTTCGCCCTGAAACTCCATCCATCCCTCTTTGAGCGTACCACCGCATCCAAGCTTTTTTTTGAGTGTTTTTAGAGTAGCTTCTGCATCATTTTGAGTGAGATGAAATTCGCCTACAAGAGTTACTGTCTTGCCATTTCTTTTCTCTTTTTTAAAGAACAAAAAGTGTTTTTGCGGCTCTAAAATCTCGTCTGATATATCTGTTTTTCTAACAGAGGCAACCTCCGCCCATCCATCTTCTATCTCGGCACCGATGAAAATATCAAGTTTTTTGCCTCTGCTCATAAGCAAACCTTTTGTCTTAGGAGGCTTGTGTCTTGCGCAAGAGTGATATTTGCTTCAACCATTTCAAGAAGAGAGGATGTGTTTGTTGTTTTGTTGTTGTAGAGCATAATGATAACTTCATCGCCATTTTGTAAAAAAGTGTGTTCTCCGTAAGAAGTATATCTTGTTGCGCCTATGCTTATGATAGCTTTTGTCGGGTAGTTACACGCAGTTATATAGCTGCTCAAATGCTCTAATGGTCCAAAATCTTCTTGCGTGTTTATCTGCTCTACTATCCAGCCAAGAAGTTTTTCATAAAAGTAGCTATACCCCTTAAGCCCCACATCTTCACCGTATGCGTGTATGCCCTCTCCCCTTTTTAAAAACGAGCAGATGGAATAGTTGTCCATGATGCCGCCATCGCTGAACTTGTCAATCTTAATGAGATTTTGGCTAACTCCTTTGGAATTTTCGCCCCAGTTTTTTTTATCGCTGATTTTGCTAGCTCCCGCAACTCTGATGGAGCAGTCGTTGTATGCGGCAAAATGGGTTGGGATAATCTTTGAGAGCTTGTTGTTTTCATAGACAAAATCGCAGATAAGAGCGACTTCCGGTTCGGCTTGAACATTTACTTCTTGAGGAGGTAGTTTTATAGTTGAGCTTGAGAGAGGGTAGGTGCTTAAAATCTCTTTTGCCTCAGCTACACGCTTTGGCAGATAAAAAGGAAACATCCCTTTTGGAGCGGCTTCATCGGAAGTAATAATCTCTTTAAAATCTTCTAGTTCTCCAGCCTGAGCTAAGTGCAGAGCAAAATTGCCTGCAATGCCCAGCCCTAAAAAATCTCTATATGCGTCCATTGTCTTTAGCATCTGCAAACTCTTCATAAGAGCCTTTAAAGTCTATATAAGTGCCGTCCGCTTTGAGTTCGATAACACGATTTGCAAATGCGTCTAATAGTTCACGGTCATGTGAAACACAGATAACATTGCCCTTGAAGTTGTAGAGTGCTTCACCGAGTGCTACGATAGCCTCAAGGTCAAGGTGGTTTGATGGCTCATCGAGTACCAAAAAGTTTCCGCCCTCAAGCATCATTTTACTTAGCATCATTCTATGTTTTTCACCGCCCGAGATGCTTACAACTGACTTTTCTTGTTGTTCGCCAGAGAAGAGCATACGCCCCAAACAGTTTCTAATCTCTGCAATATCTCTCTTTGGATCAAATCCTCTAAGCCAGTCATAAAGAGTTCCATCGCCTTTGATGATATCTGCCGTATCTTGCGGGAAGTAGCTGTTCTCAATAGTAGCACCCCAGTGAATCTCGCCGCTAGTTGGCTTCATCTCTTCCATGATGATTTTTAGCAGGGTTGTTTTTCCCACACCGTTAGAACCTATGAGTGCAACTTTTTCATCCGGTTCAAATTTAAGATTGATATCTTTTAAAACATCATTGTCGCCATAAGAGTGGCTGACATTTCTGACTTCAAGTGCCTCATCCCCCATAGTTCTTTTTGCCTTAAAGACGATGCTGGGGTCTCTTCTTGAAGATGGTTTGATGTCATCAATTACAAGTTTGTCAAGCTGTTTTTGTCTTGAAGTCGCCTGTTTTGCTTTGGAAGCGTTTGCGCTAAAGCGGCGAACGAAAGCTTCTAACTGCTCTTTTTCTTTCTCTTTTTTAGCGTTGTTTAGCTCTTGTTGTTTTGCTATGACATTTGCGGCGATATACCAGTCGTCATAGTTGCCAGTAAATTCACGGATTTTTTGATAGTCAACATCCAAGATGTTTGTAACTACGGAGTTTAGGAAGTGTCTATCGTGAGAGATAACAACCATCGTTCCCTCATGGCGTTGCAACTCATGCTCTAACCAACTGATAGTCTGGATGTCAAGGTTGTTGGTAGGCTCATCGAGAAAGAGAACATCAGGTTTTGGAAAGAGAACTTGAGCAAGCAGAACTTTAAATTTGTCTGCACTGTCAAGTGTACTCATAAGCTCTCCATGCTGACTTGCAGGAATGCCGACATTTTCTAAAACTTTTGCGATGTTTACATCATACTCGTAAGTTGGGTCTTCTTCAACACAGGTAACCTCTAACTCTGCCAGACGGTCATTTACGGCATCATCTTCAAAATCGCCAGTTGCATAAATCTCCTCTTTCTCTTTAATCGCATCATAAAGTCTTTTGTTTCCGCACAAAACCGCATCTGCAATCGTGTAGTTTTCGTAAGCAAACTGATTTTGTCCCAAAACGCCTACTTTAAGCCCGTTTTCGACGACGATATCGCCTTCGTACTCATTGATTTGTCCGCTTAAGATTTTTAAAAAAGTTGTTTTTCCAGCACCATTTGCACCGATAAGACCATATCTTTTGTGACGGTCAAGCTTAAGATTTATTTCATGAAAGAGGATTCTGCTTCCATAACGCATTGTCAAATTTTGTACTATTACCATGATTTTTCTCTTTAGTAGGCAGCTGCATAGCCTATGATTTTTCGCGATTATAGCCAATAGTTGTTTAAAAACTAATTACTACCTAAGCCCGTTTTGGTATGATATGTGCAAAAATTTGAGGCGATAAAATGCAAATAAGAGAGCTTGATTTAAAAGAACTTTTGATGGCTTATGAGGTGGTTTCTCAGCTTCGAACTTCACTCTCTTATGATGAATTTGAAGATTTGGTTTATGAGATGCAGCCAATGTGCTATAAAATGCTTGGGATTATGGAGCGAGACAAACTTGTGACATATGCAGGCGTGGCGATACAGACAAATCTTTATGACAAAAGACATCTTTTTGTTTTTGATTTGGTAACGGATGAGGCTTACAGAGGCAAAGGGTATGGGAAGATGATGCTTGCGTATCTGCACGACTATGCAAAAGTGGGAATGTGTACAAATATAGTTCTATCCTCTGGTTTTGCACGAGAAGAAGCGCACTGTTTTTACGAGAAAAATGGATTTGTAAAGAAAAGTTTTGTTTTTTTTAAGAGTGTTTGAGTGAAGTAAGTGTAGAAGTTTGCGGGCAAAAACCCGCAATGTAAAACCTTATAGAGGTGTTACGTTCTCAGCTTGAGGACCTTTTTGACCCTCGCCAAGTTCAAAAGTTACTCTTTGACCTTCAGTCAAAGAAACACGACCTGGTCCTGTTCTGTTTACTTGGCGAAAGTGTACGAATACATCTTTTCCACCATTTTCTTGTTGAATAAAACCATAACCTTTTTCTTCATTGAACCATTTAACTGATCCGTCTAGCAATTCTGCCATGTGTAGTACCTCTTTGGTAAAAATTCACTTCTATAAAAAAAGTGGAGTCAAAATAAAGGGAGAGTCGTTTGTCTAGCAGAATATACTATAGATGAGCTCGCACACAAAAATCTTTCATCGAGTAGAAGTATAACGAAAAATTTAAATTTTGCACAAAAAAATAAAAAGTTTAAAAAAAATGACGAATTGTCGATAGTTAAAGTAACAAAACGAAAAGGATTTTCCATGCAAGTTACATCAGACACATCTCTGCTTAGCAGAGCAAAAAGCAGTGTAGAGATTAAGCCGCTCTATACGGAGAAAATCTCCAAAGATGAAGCCAAAGAGATAAAAGAGCAGATACAAAAGGGTGCAAATGAGATGGCTTTTAAGTCCGCATCTTTTCAAAGTGCACTTTTTAGAAAAGATGATGCCTTCGCAAAAGAGTATGAGAATTTTCAGACATTTTTGCAAGATATAGGGTACGAGGGCAAACCCATAGCCAAGCTCTCTAAAGAGGAAGCAGGTGCGCTAGTTGCCGAAGATGGCTTTTTCGGTGTTGCAAAAACATCGCAAAGAATCGCTGATTTTGTCATTAATGGTGCAGGCGGTGACGAAAAGATGCTTCGTGCAGGACGTGAGGGAATGCTTAGAGGATTTAAAGAGGCAGAGGAGATGTGGGGCGGAGAGTTGCCTGAAATCTCTCAAGAGACTATGAAAAAAGCATTGGAGATGGTCGATAAAGCGATGTACGACCTTGGTTACTCTGTGCTAGATACAGAGGTATAGTTGATGAAATACGAGCTAAAAGAGGAGTATATAGAGCTTTATAAGCTCTTTAAGCTCTTAGACCTTGTTGATAGCGGTGCGGAGGCGAAGCTTATTATTGCAGATGGACATGTTAAGAGAAACGGTGAGGTTGAACTGCGAAAGAGAGCAAAGATTCGCAGCGGAGATGTGATAGAAGTCGCTGATGTAACTGTTGAGGTTCTTTAGAACAAAAACGAGCTGAGCACACCTATAATTCCACCAAAGACACCACCCCAAACGACGAGCCATGAGAGGTGTTCTTGAATGATTTTTTGTACCATCTCTTTTACCATGGTTGGGGTGAGCTGATTGAGTCGTGTGTCGATGATACTCTCAATGGAGAGAAGCATATCGTCGTTTAAAGAGGATTTTTGCAGATGATACTGGAGTGTTTCGTTAAAACTTTGGGAATTGACGATTTTTACAACGGCATCTTTCATTTTTATGGAAAATGGTTCACGAAGCCCCTCTAGTATGGATGCTCCTCCAAACATCCCTAGCATCCCTCCAAAAGAGGATTCCATCACTGTTTTGCTTAGTGCATCAAAAGCAGGCGAGAAATCAGTCTCTTGAATGATGGGTGTGAGGTCTATCTTTCTCTCCTCTTTTTTAAAAAAATACTCTAACTGCTCTTTTGTAAAAAACTCCTGCATCATCAGCGCCTTTATGGACTCTTTAAACGCCTCAAATTTGGCAGGGATAACACCTGAACCATAGAGAAGCGGTACTTTTTCAAAGAGCATATGGATGGCAAGTTGATTAGTGATAGCACCTGAGAGCGCAAAAAGCCCAGTGTAGAGCAACAAAGAGGCGAAAGTACCCTCTGTGAGAAAAGAGAGAAGAACCAAAAGGGTAGCGATAGCGTTTGTGAGAAAAGTTTTAGAGAAATTCAATTNNAAAATTATACTAAAAAGGTCTTATACCAAATTCAATTAACTATGCATACTCAAAATAAAAGAGAAGCTATTAGCTATGAGGCGTATCTTTGCAGCCCTAGCTTAAGCTAAGGCAAAAAGATACAACGAAGTAGATGATAGCTTCTCTTTTACCCGAAGGGCGACTGCATAGCCCACTATTGTTTCGTTGAAACTCCTTGAAACTACTAGTAGTTCCTGCTGAGTTTCGCCTCGCACTAGCAGACTATGCAGTCGTTTTAAGTATACATAGTTAATTGAATTTGGTATTATAATGACGCAAATTTAAAAACG
>DKFQ01000094.1:0-37195 GCA_002452425.1 Sulfurimonas sp. UBA6792
TTACCCTCGCCGGTTTTCAAGACCGGTGCTATCGACCAACTCAGCCAAAGATCCACGTTTGTAAAAAAAGAAGTTACTATAAAATTCTGGAGGTGCCACCCAGATTTGAACTGGGGATAGCAGCTTTGCAGGCTGCGGCCTTACCACTTGGCGATGGCACCAGTTTCAACCGATTTTTATAATAGTGGTGCCCGAAGCCGGACTTGAACCGGCACACCCTTACGAGCGAGGGATTTTAAATCCCTTGTGTCTACCGATTTCACCACCCGGGCTTTGGGTTTTTTTTATCTTTAAAGATATCGGATATTTTTAAATATTTTATGGAGCGGGAAACGAGGTTCGAACTCGCGACCCCAACCTTGGCAAGGTTGTGCTCTACCACTGAGCTATTCCCGCATTTTGTGTACTTAATTTTTTAAGTGAGCGGAATTATAGCCACTTTATTTTCGTTTGTAAAGAGTTTTTACAAAAAAATTGAAAAAAATGCTATAATCTCGCTATTAATAGAAGAAAACAGCTATATATGAAGGATTTTTATGAGAAGTGATACTATAAAAAAAGGTTTTGACAAGGCACCGCATCGTTCATTGCTTCGTGCGACAGGGTTAAAGGATGAAGATTTTGACAAGCCTTTTATCGGGATAGCAAACAGTTATATCGACATTATCCCTGGGCATTTCTTTTTACATGAGTATGGAGAAATCGTAAAAGAGGCGATTCGTGAAGCGGGCGGCGTGCCGTTTGTGTTTAACACTATTGGAGTTGATGACGGTATCGCTATGGGGCATGACGGTATGCTTTATTCTCTTCCTTCTCGTGAAATTATCGCTGATTCTATTGAAACGGTTATGAATGCACACAAACTTGATGCGCTTATCTGTATCCCAAACTGTGACAAAATCGTCCCTGGGATGATTATGGGTGCGCTTCGTGTCAATGTTCCGACTGTTTTTGTTTCAGGCGGTCCGATGCCGGCAGGGCATAAAAAGGATGGTACGCCGATAGATTTGTCCACGGCATTTGAGGCGGTTGGACAGTTTAATGAGGGGACGATAAGTCAAGAAGAGCTTTATGATATTGAGTGTAACGCATGTCCGAGTGGGGGAAGCTGTTCTGGTATGTTTACTGCAAACTCCATGAACACGCTTTGTGAAGCGATGGGGATAGCACTTCCGGGGAATGGAACTATTTTGGCGATGACTCCTGCAAGAATCGAGCTTGTAAAAAAAGCGGCAAAGAGAATCGTGGAGATGGCTAAAGCGGACGATGTAAAGTACAACCTCAAAAATGTTCTTAATGAAAAAGCGGTTCACAACGCATTTGTTGTAGATATGGCGATGGGTGGAAGCTCAAATACGGTTCTTCACATGTTGGCTATCGCAAGAGAAGCGGGTGTTGACTTCCCAATCGAAAAAATCAACACAATTGCTGACAATGTAGCGCATATTGCAAAGATTTCTCCGTCATTAACAACTGTTCATATGGATGACATCAACCGTGCTGGCGGCGTAAATGCGGTTATGAAAGAGGTTAGCCGTAGAGGCGGACTTCTTCATCTTGAGAACCCGACCGTAACGGGAGAAACACTTGGCGAGAGAATCAAAGATGCTAAAATCTTAGATGAGAGTATCATCCATACAAATGAAAATGCTTACTCACAAGTCGGCGGATTGTCTATCCTTTTTGGAAATTTGGCGTTAGAGGGCGCGGTTGTCAAAACGGCTGGAATCGAAGCCAACATGAGACAGTTTAAAGGAACTGCAATCTGCTTTAACTCTCAGCCAGAAGCGATTACTGGCATCATGTCACATAAAGTAAAAGCCGGAAATGTTGTTGTCATCCGCTATGAGGGTCCAAAGGGCGGTCCTGGTATGCAAGAGATGTTAGCTCCGACTGCACTTATTCAGGGGATGGGGCTTGGCGATAGTGTGGCTCTTATAACTGATGGTCGTTTTTCAGGCGCTACAAAGGGTGCAAGTATCGGACATATCTCTCCTGAAGCGGCAGAGGGCGGCTTGATAGCACTTGTGGAAGATGGCGATGAGATAGAGCTTGATGTCGATAAGCACATCTTAAAGCTCAATGTCAGCGATGAAGAGATAGCAAAAAGAAGAGCAAACTATAAGCCGCACAAAAATGATGTAAAGTCAAAATGGCTCAAACGCTACCAACTTTTAGTTTCAAACGCTTCAAACGGTGCGATACTAAAGACAGAGATATAAAAAGGAGACCATTTTGAACGCAATAGCAATAAAACACAACGGCGAAATCATAGACATACAGACTGCAAAAGAGCTTGGATTTGAGGGGGAGCAGATTCATCTTGACAACTCGGAAGAGTCGTTAAATGTTTTGAGACACTCAACCGCACATCTTATGGCTCAAGCCATCAAGTCGCTCTATCCGGACGCAAAATTTTTCGTCGGTCCAAATGTAAAAGAGGGCTTTTACTATGACTTTAAAACTTCAAGCGAGATAGGCGAGGGCGACCTCAAAACTATCGAGCAGGAGATGCTAAACATCGCTAAAAAGAAGTATACGATAGAGAAGTATGAGATCTCTATGGATGAAGCAAAAGAGAAGTTCAAAGATGATCATCTCAAACTTTTTGTAATGCAAAGAATCCCGAGCGACACGGTTTCTATCTATAAGCAGGGAGATTTTGAAGACCTCTGCCGTGGACCACACTTGCCAAATGTCGGGTTGATTCGCTACTTTAAACTCACTAAAATAGCGGGTGCATACCTTGGCGGAGACTCCAAAAATGAGATGCTGACACGCATATACGGTATCGCATTTGCCGACAAAGAGGCACTCAAAGCCTATCTTGATATGATGGCAGAGGCTGAAAAACGAGACCACCGTAAACTTGGTGCCGAGATGAAGATGTTTACTTTCCGTGAAGAGGTCGGAGCGGGCTTTCCTATCTGGCTTCCGGCGGGCGGGAGACTTCGTGCGAGACTTGAGTCGCTTCTATTTAAGGCACACCGCAAACGAGGTTATGAGCCTGTTCGTGGTCCTGAGATGCTTAGAAGTGACTTGTGGAAAGTTTCGGGTCACTACCAAAACTATGGCGAAAATATGTACTTTACAAACATAGATGAGTTAGAGTTTGGCGTAAAACCTATGAACTGCGTGGGACATATCAAGATATATGAAGAGGATTTGCACTCATACAGAGACCTTCCGCTCAAATATTTTGAGTACGGCGTAGTGCATCGTCATGAGATGACGGGTGCGCTTCATGGACTTTTCCGTGTCCGTGAGTTTACGCAAGACGATGCGCATATCTTTTGTAGAGCAGACCAAATAGAGGAGCAAATCATAGAAGTTGTCGATTTTGTCGATAGAATCATGACAACTTTTGGATTTGACTACAAAATGATGCTCTCTACAAGACCAGAAAAAGCGGTTGGAAGTGATGAGGTGTGGGAAGTTTCTACACGTTCACTTAAAAATGCGATGGAGAAAAACAACCTTGTTTATGAAGTAGATGAGGGAGGCGGAGCGTTTTACGGTCCAAAAATCGACATCAAAATCACTGACGCAATCGGGCGTGAGTGGCAGTGTGGTACGATTCAGCTTGATTTTAACCTGCCTAGCAGATTTGAGCTTGAGTACAACGGCGAGAACAATGACAAAATTCAGCCAGTTATGATTCATAGAGCAATTTTAGGTTCGTTTGAGCGTTTTATTGGTATATTAACAGAGCATTACGCTGGAGAGTTTCCAATGTTTATCGCTCCGACTCAAGTTGCAATCATTCCGATAGCTTCTGCGCATAACGATTATGCTAAGGAGTTGGCGGATAAATTGATAGATTTAGGAGCAGATAGCGAAATCTACTCTAAAAATGACTCTTTGAACAAAAGAATCAGAACAGCGGAAAAAACAAGAGTTCCTATGCTTATAGTATTGGGAGACGAAGAGGTTGCTTCTCGAAGTGTTGCGATTCGTGACAGAAGAACAAGAGAGCAGTACAATCTAAGTGAGAGTGAATTTCTCTCCCTTATAAAAACTAAAATAAATGAGGTAAATTTTTGAGCAAAAAAACAGACCGTGTCATAATGAATGACGATATCCGTGTACCAGAGGTACGTTGCAATATTGATGGAGCAGAGTCTTTAGGAATTATTTCTACTGACGTGGCTATGGAAAAAGCAAATGAGTTAGGCTTAGATTTGGTTCTTATAGCCCCTGATGCAAAACCCCCTGTTGCTAAAATTATGAACTACGGAAAGTTTAAGTATCAAGAAGAGAAAAAACTCAAAGAGCAGAAGAAAAACCAGACTAAGATTGATGTCAAAGAGATTAAGCTCTCGGTTAAGATTGCCGAAAATGACATCAACTACAAAGTAAAGCATGCAAGAGAGTTCATAGAAGAGGGTAAACATGTCCGTTTCCGTGTCTTTTTAAAAGGGCGTGAGATGGCAAACCCCGATGCGGCAAAAGATGTTCTTTTGAAAGTTTGGTCGATGATGGAAGATGTTGCAGTTATGGATAAAGAACCTAAGTTTGAGGGTCGCTACTATAACATGTATGTCTTTCCTCAAAAATAACACAACAGAGCTCTCTTAGAGCTCTCTTCACAAACCATCCATTCACACTCCCATACAATTTTTTAGAACATAACAAGGATACAAAGTGATAAAAAAAATAGCAGCAGTTTTTACTAGTATCGTGGCTGTAGTACTTTTTTGGTATTTGGCGGGAGAGGTGTTTATCCTAAAAGATAGCAAAAACTCTTTTGATAAACTCGAATGCGTCTCTTATGCTCCTTTTGGCAAAGATGACTCCCCCTTTTCGCTCGCTAAAGGGATGGCTGTCTCAGAGGAGCTGGTGCGTAACGATTTAAAACTCCTTTCAAAATATACCACTTGCATCAGAACATACTCAACTATCGGCTTGGAGATAGTACCAAAGATAGCCAGAGAAAATGGTCTTGAGATGTATATGGGTGCATGGGTGAGCAGTGACAAAGCGATGACGCAAAAAGAGGTAACCACACTCATAAAACTTGCAAAAGAGAATCAGGATATCGTAAAAGGCGTGATTGTGGGCAATGAAGTACTGCTTCGTGGCGATGCGACAGAGGCGGTGTTGTCAGGGTATATCAAGCAGGTAAAAGAGGCACTCCCAAATACGGAGGTTACATACGCCGATGTATGGGAGTACTGGGTAAAACATCCGCAAATTAAAGACATCACTGACTTTGTAACGATTCACATCTTGCCGTACTGGGAAGATGACCCGATGAATATCGACCAATCTATCGGACATTTGGCAGATGTGCGTGGAGAAGTTGCCGCTCTTTTACCAAACAAAAAGATTCTCATAGGCGAGACAGGTTGGCCATCGGAGGGCAGAGCAAGAGAAGATGCCATTCCGAGCAAGATAAATCAGGCACTCTTTGTGCGTGAATTTGTTGCATTGGCGCAAAAAAATGGGTGGAACTACAACATCATAGAGGCGTTTGACCAACCGTGGAAAAGAGTAAGCGAGGGCGCAGTCGGCGGCTTTTGGGGGCTTTTTGACAAAGATAGAGTAGATAAGCATGTTTTTGGCGGGGATGTTTCTAATTTTGTAAATTATAAGCTTTTGGCTCTCTGCTCCGTTACGCTTATCGTGTTTTTTTCAATGTTGCTTAAAAATGCGCAAATCAGGACGAGAGAGATAATCTTATTTAGCGTACTCAATACGTTATTTGCAGTTTTATTTACGCTTCAACTGGAGCAGTATAGCGTTACGGCAAGAACTCTTTGGGAGTTTTTATGGGCGTTCTTAGTCATGTCGGTGCATGCGCTGATATACTATTTTACTCTTGCATATATCGCATTTGATAGAAAAGTAGAAGTTGTAGCATTTAGAGAAATTTTTACGAAAAAAATCAAAGGTCCGGACGCCTCACTGACACTTCTTTTTTATGCTACGTCACTTTTAATAACTATTATTACTATCTCTTTGGCGTTTGATGGAAGATACAGAAACTTTGAAATTTATGCTTTTTCTATCTCTTTCATCTCGTTTTTATGGCTTTATAGAGGGGTCTATGGCGAACTTGCATTTGGATTGTTTGAGAAAGTGCTTTTTGTAGTTTTGTCGGTAACGACGATTATGGTTTTTGTAAATGAAACGTATCTTAATCTTTTTTCAAACTTGTGGGTTGTGATCGCGTTTGGATTTGCTTTTTTACTCTTTAGCGGAAGCAGGGGAGTTGCTTTTGGCAAGCTTAGCAAACTCTTTCTCTTCATACTCCTCTTTGGGACAATTTTTGCATTTTTTAAGCAGGGGTATATCTCAAATAACACTTTTGTTGCAGAGTGTGCGAGTATAAAGAAGTCTTTTTTATGTGATGCACGTGCATGGATGGCACACATGCTCTATCTGGGTTATTTTGGAGTTGTCGCGCTTTTTGGTGCGGTAATGGCGTACTTTACCCATGATAAAATTATTGCCTATGGTGCATTGGCACTAAGTGTGGGCGCGATAGTACTGCTTAACACAACACTGGGTGCAATTGCATTGTTACTTGTGTTGCTGGTTATTGCAAAGATAGAAGAGTAGCTTTATAGTGCCCCTCTTCATCTTGGAGTGCGGCATGCGTTCCTTGTTGCACAATCTTTCCGTTATCTAAAACATAGATAGTATCTGCATTTTTTACCGTGCTCAGCCTATGCGCAATGGTGATGACTGTTTTGTCTTGAAGCAGTGGCGCTATGGCTGCATAGAGCTTTGCTTCTGTATGGACATCTAGCGCAGAGGTGGACTCATCAAAGACAACTACGCTTGGATTGGCGATAATCATGCGTGCGATGCTCAGTCTTTGGCGCTGTCCGCCTGAGAGCCTTACTCCATGGTGCCCTACAATGGTATCAAGCCCTTGGCTCATAGTTTGAACCATCTCGCCAAGTTGGGCAATCTCTAAGGCTTTGTAAATAAGGGTGTCACTGATGCTCTCGTCTCCCATGGTGATGTTAAATCTAAGTGTTGCATTGAAGAGAATAGGCATCTGAAGCACTAAAAAGATTTTTTCACGTAGCGATTTTTTCTCAAGCGTCTCGATGTCAAGCCGATTGTATCGCAAGGTACCGCTTGTTTTTTCATAAAAACCACAAATGATTTGTGCCAATGTAGTTTTACCACTTCCACTTGCACCAATAAGTGCTATTTTGGAACCAGCGTTGATGTCAAGCGATATGTCTTGGAGTATCTGCTTCTCGTGCGAGTAGGAAAAAAAGAGATTTTTTAAAGAGATATTGACCTCATTTGCCTCTAGTTTTTTATCTCCACTTGCTTCTGTTTTGAGTAAAAATATCTTGTTGAGACGCTTCATAGCAGCCATTGCAGAGGTGTAGCTGTACTGCATAGAGAGCATATCTTGAACAGGCGTCATGATAAACCAGATATATCCAAACATCGCAAACATCATCCCGATACTCAAGTCACTATAAGCAACCAAAAGAAGTCCAGCGGCGCGCAAAAGCTCGAACATAGCCAAAAAGATGGTGTAAGAGAGACGTTCGTAAGCAGTGCTTTTGTACCCATACTCATTGGATTTAGCGCGAATCTCCTCTGCATCACTGATGGCATTGCCAAAAAAATAGCTCTCTTTGTTGCTCGCTTTTATCTGCCCAAAAAGTTCGAGAGTTTCGCTGATGTTGTTTTGAAAGGTTTCAATAGCTTGGTTCTCCTCTTTTTTTAAAAGACCCACTTTTTTAGACATTTGTCTGCTTAGAAGCATGATGAGAGGTTGTAAAACAAGAATCAAAACTCCTAAAATAGGGTCAATGGCAATCATAACAAGACCAACTGCGACCAAAGTGAGTAGTGAGGCGATAAAACGGCTCGCTCCTGTCATAATGAATGCATCGAGTGTGTTGACGTCGGTTATAAGGTTCGAAGAGATGGCACCACTGCCTAGCGTTTCATACGCATTCATAGAAGCACCTCTGAGATGCTCTATAAGCCAAGAACGTATTGTAAAAGTGACATGCTTTGCGATTTGGGTAAAGATTTTTGTCGTAATGATGCCTAGTAAGTAGTAGGCGAAGCGCAACAAAACGACAGCAAGAGTAACAAGGGCGATATAGTAAAAAGCAGTTGTCTCGCCTATAAAAGAGTTGATTGTTGCAACAATATAGGAGGGTTTTTGCATTAAAATCTCATCTACCATAAGAGGAAGCATAAGTGGTATGGGGATGCTCACTAAAATGGCAAGAAGTGTAACGATTTGCCCATAAATGAGGGAGGGCTTCTTCTGCAAGATAAGAGAGAGAAGAGTTTTGAGGCTGATTTGCTTGTTCATAGTATCAGCACTCAAAAGAGTTATTTGGAGATTTGCGCTACTAAATCATCTTTTTGGATGGCAAGAGAAGCATACTTGATGATAACTAGTTTCTCTGTATCGTTGATATACCATTCTGCGATGTGTGCATTTTCGAGATTTTCTAACTTGTCCATAGCGACGTCATCTTGTGGAAGATAGAGATGAGCGTATTTTGTAGGATTTTGAAGTTTGAGTGTCCACAAAAGCCAAACTCCTGCAACAGCAGCTATGGAGACACCAATCGTCTCTCTATCACTTATGCCTAAGAGTAATCCTGCTGAAGTTCCTCCGATAAATGTTGCAAAGTAAGCAACAGAATTCGCAATCCCAAGAGCCGCCCCTTTTTGGTGTACTTTTGCAAACTTTGTTATCATCGATTGCACAAGCGGTTCCATCATGTTAAAAGCGATAAAGAAGAGGATAACACCTATAACAAAAAGAAGACTTGAAGTGCTTAGTCCCATGATCAAAAAGGATGCGATAAACAAAATGATAGAGAGTAAAAATATCTCTTTAGGCTTGTTGTGCTTTTCACCAAAAACAGCCGCGGGTCCCATAGCAGCGAGACCAAAGAGCATAGCAGGCAGATAGACCATGTAAAGATCAGACTTTTGCCACGAAAAAGCATCACTTGTAAGGATGATAGGGATAAGGACAAACGCGATAGTCATAAGCCCCTTTTGCATAGCGTTGATGATAATCATATTGAGAAGATTTGAGTCTCTTAAAATATCAGAAGTCTTTGTTGTTTTATGGTAAATATGCTTGATTTTGGGAGGAGTTGGTACTTTTGTAAAGAGCAAGATAATCGCTAAAACCGCAAAAACAGCTGTGAGGATAAAGAGAAACTCAACGCCATACTTTGCACCAAGAACTGGTCCAAGACCCATAGCAAGCGCAAAGCTCAGAGCGATAGAAGCACCCATGATAGCCATAGCCTTACCACGAATCTCTTCTGAAACCAAATCTGAGATCATAGCTGTGATAACAGAGCCGATTGCTCCGGCACCTTGCAGAAAACGACCAAGCATCAACATATAGATGTCTGTGGAGTAAGCACAAATGATAGAGCCTACTAAAAAGATAAGAAGACCAAAGAGGAGCGTTGGTTTTCTCCCTATTTTGTCGCTCATTGAACCAAATGGGACTTGAAAAAGCGCTTGTGTGAGTGCATAACCACCCACTACGATGCCCACGAGAAGCGGTGTTGCGCCCTCAAGCTCAAGTGCATAAACAGAGATAACGGGGAGAACCAAAAAAAGACCTAAAAATCTCAGGGAGAGAATAGCAGAGAGGGGAAATACTTTTTTAAACATTGAGAACCTTGTTCTAGTATATAATTCGCAATTATATTAAAAAGATTGTTTACACAAACTTTGCCCATCAAAGAAGTGTATCTTTAAAGTAAATCATAAGGATAAGGAAATGCAACTCATTTTAGCAACCTCCAACAAGGGGAAAGTTAGGGAAATACAGGCGCTTTGTAAGGATTTTGAAGTTATCCCCTATAGTCAGCTTATGGAGGAGTTTGAGATAGTTGAGGATGGCAATAGTTTTAAAGAGAATGCGCTTATAAAAGCAAGGGCTGTTTTTAACGCATTAAAAAGAGATGATATCGTGGTTATGGCAGATGACAGCGGCATAAGCGTGGATGTGCTTGATGGTAGCCCGGGGATTTACAGCGCAAGACATGCAGGTAAAGATGCAAATGATAAGGATAATCTAAACAAACTTATACAAGATATCAAGGCAAAAGGTGCGACTTCTTCGCCTGCCCACTACACTGCCGCTATTGCCATCGTGACAAAAAAAGGGGAGTATGTTGTACATGGTTGGATGTATGGAGAGGCGATTAGTGAGGCAAGAGGCGATAAAGGTTTTGGGTATGACCCTATGTTTATCCCGCTTGGATATGACAAAACTTTGGGTGAGTTGGATGATGATGTAAAAAAAGAGCTATCGCATCGTGCAAAAGCTCTCAAGCTGGCAAAAGTAGTTCTTCAAACGCTTTAGTTAAAAAAGAGCAGGAGTGCGACGCCAAAAATGATGCGATAGACACCAAAAGAGACAAATGTAAATCGCTCTAAAAACTTTAAAAAGAGTTTGATTGTTATGTAGGCGACTATAAATGAGGTAATAAATCCAACACCCAAAACCATCAGGTTTGCATCGCTGAAATCTTTATAATGTTTGAGCAAATCATACCCTGCAACCGCGCTCATAACAGGAAAAGCAAGCAAGAAACTAAACTCTGCACTTGTTTTTCTATCTATTCCGACAAGTAAAGCACCGATGATGGTAGCACCTGCCCTGCTTGTTCCTGGGATGAGTGCAAAAACCTGTGCAAAGCCTACTATCATGGACTGTTTGAGTGTTATCGCCTCGACATCGTGGGTTGTATGCGCATCCTCTTTAATGAAAAACTTCTCTACTATCAAAAACAATATACCGCCAACGATAAACATAACCGCAACAACCGTGATGTCAAAAAGAGCTTTTATTTGCGAAGAGAAGAGAAATCCAACCGCCCCTATAGGCAAAAAAGCTAAAAAAACTTTTGCCCATAAATCAACTTTTTGGAGTGTAAATTTGTCTCTATAGTTAAGTACAACCGCTAAGATGGCAGAAAACTGGATGATGACTTCATACGCTTTGTTTATCGCATTTTGCTCTAGTCCCAAAAATTCGCTAGCAACGATAAGATGCCCCGTTGAAGAGATAGGCAGAAACTCTGTAAACCCCTCGATAACGCCTAAAATAATGGAATCTGCAATAGTCATAAGAGCCTTTATGATAAAAATTTAACAAAATTCTACCATAAAACTAAAGAGCCAATTTAAGTTATTTGGATATAATGCGAGGTTTTGATTGATGTTACGCACTTTATGAGCAAAGCCCATAAAGTGGCAAGGACTAAAGTCCTTTGCAATCCCCTAAAGCTACGAAAAGTAAACTTTTCGAGAAATTCAGGGGTAATTATGCAAATAAAATGTGTAAAATCAGATTTTAAATTACAACTATTTAGGAATTTTCAGATGTTACTTTTTACCCCTGGTCCTACCCCTGTCCCGCAAAATGTTCGCAATGCAATGTCAGATGAGACGATGCACCACCGTACACCCGAATTTGAAGCTATCTTTGAAAAAACTAGAAAACATCTTTTTAACCTCTTTGGAAGCGATGAGGTTGTTATGCTTGCTTCAAGCGGTACTGGTGCGATGGAAGCGGCGGTTGTAAACCTTTGCCACAACACTCTTTTAAATGTAAACTCAGGAAAATTTGGCGAGAGATTTGGAAAAATCGCACTTGCTCATGGACTTAAAAATGTTACAATCAGCAACGAGTGGGATACGCCGGTGAGCGTTGAAGCAGTTGTAGAAGCGGTTAAAAACAACCCAGATATAGATGCTATCGCTGTGCAGATAAGCGAATCGGCAGGCGGACTTCGCCATCCTGTTGAAGCGATAGCAAAGGCTGTAAAAGAGATAAATCCAAACATTATGATTATCGCTGATGGCATCACTGCCGTGGGTGTTGAGAAGATTGAGATTACTAGCATCGACTGTCTGATTGCGGGAAGTCAAAAAGCACTTATGCTTCCTCCGGGGCTTGCGATTTTGGGTCTTAGCAACGCTGCAATCGAGAAAATCGGCAAAGGCAGAGGTTACTACTTCAACCTTGCTACCGAGATAAAATCTCAAAGAAAAAACACAACTGCATGGACGGCTGCTACGACTCTAACCATCGGGCTTTTGGAGATACTTGAGACTATCGAGAAAAACGGTGGTTTAGAGAAACTTTATGAAGAGACTGCAACAAGAGCAAATGCCGTTATCTCTGCACTTCAAGCGATAGGTCTCCATATCTATCCAAAAACTCCGGCACTCTCTATGACAACGGTTGACGATGAAAACGCATCACAAATCAGAAAAATCTTAAAAACAGATTTTGGCGTAAATGTTGCAGGCGGACAAGATCACCTTGATGGTAAAATCTTCCGTATAAATCAGATGGGTTTAATTGCTCCGTATGAGATTTCATGGGTTGTAAACTCTGTTGAACTCGCTCTTGCCAAACTTGGAAGAAGAGCGTATGATGGGACTGCAAACAGAGTTTTCAATGAAAATTATTTTAAGTTGGCAGGTAAATGATATTAGAACACGAAATTCCTAGCGGTTCAAAACTCTACTTTGGTAAAAGCGCAAAGATAAAAAGAGAGATAGAAAAAGTCGCTAGCGATATTTTATACGTAAAAGGGTTCGAGGAGATTGTTACTCCTATCTTCTCATATCATCAGCACAAAAGCATTGCTAATGAGCGTGAGCTTATCAAGGTAAATGACGAGAAGAACAACTCTATCTCGCTAAGAGCCGATTCTACCATAGATGTTGTGCGCATCATAGAGAAGAGACTTGGACGAAACACTGAACATAAAAAGTGGTTTTATATCCAGCCAGTTTTTCGCTATCCAACAGATGAGCAGTTTCAAATCGGTGTCGAGTTTATGGGGGAGAGTAAACTCTCATCTGTTTTAAACATTGCCATAGAGATTTTTGAAGCACTTGAAGTGCGCCCGCTTATCCAAATCTCAAACATGATGATACCAAAGCTTTTAGTTGAGATGTTTGAGGGTTTAACTCTTGATGATTTTAGACATATAAATATTGAGAAGTTTTTAAATCTTAAGGTTGATTGGCTTGAAAAACTTGTCTATCTGCAACACCCGCAGCAAGTAGATGAACTTCTTGAGATAGTTCCGCCTGCTATAAGAGCAGAGTTAGAGAAGATGAAGAGTTTGTGTGAAGCCATAGGGTGTCCAAACAGTGTTTTAGCACCTCTTTACTATGCAAAAATGCTCTACTATGATGAACTCTTTTTTAGAGTTATACAAAATAATGAGGTCTTTGCAAGAGGCGGAAGATATAAAAATGCAGAGCTTAGTTCTGTAGGTTTTGCAATTTATACAGATGTATTAGTAGAAACTAAAGCGAAATAGAGGAAGAGTAATGAAAGCAGATTTAGTAGTTGGCATCCAATGGGGTGATGAGGGAAAAGGAAAAATCGTCGATAGACTGGCAAAAGAGTACGATATGGTTTGCAGAAGCCAAGGTGGACACAATGCGGGTCATACGATTTGGGTTGATGGCACGAGATATGCGTTGCATCTTATCCCATCGGGCATCTTAAATCCAAAAGCTATCAATGTTATCGGTAACGGTGTCGTTCTCTCTCCTGAGTCTATCATCAAAGAGATGACACAGTTTGAAGCTTTAGAGGGGAGACTTTTTATCTCTGACAAGGCACACCTGAACCTTCCTTGCCACTCTCTTATCGACCAAGCTCGTGAGAAGCTCAAAGGTGACAAAGCTATCGGTACAACCGGAAAAGGCATCGGACCTGCATACTCTGACAAGATTAACCGTATCGGTGTGCGTGCCGGAGAGCTTTTAAACCCTGCTAAACTTTGCGACAAAGTGCTTGAGTATTTTGAGCAAAATAGAGCGCTTTTTGAGATTTTAGAGATAAAAACACCAAATAAAGAGGCACTTTTAGAAGAGCTTCAAGGGTACAGTGCAAAACTCTCCTCTTTTATCACAGACACAACACAGCTTCTTTGGAAGGCACTGGATGAGCAGAACAAGAGAGTTCTTTTAGAGGGTGCACAAGGCACAATGCTTGACATCGACCATGGAACTTACCCTTATGTGACTTCAAGTTCAACTGTAAGCGCCGGGGCATGTACGGGTCTGGGACTTAATCCTAAAGATATAGGAAAAGTGACGGGAATCGTAAAAGCATACTGTACTCGTGTAGGAAACGGACCTTTTCCAAGTGAAGACTTAGGAGAAGAAGGCAAAAAAATCCGAGAAAACGGCCATGAGTTTGGCACAACAACAGGGCGTCCGAGAAGATGTGGCTGGTTTGATGCAGTTGCATGCCGTTATGCAAGCCGTCTAAACGGTTGTGATGAACTGGCTCTTATGAAGCTTGATGTTTTGGATGGTTTTAGCGAGGTAAAAGTTTGTGTCGCTTATGAACTAAAGGGCGTTGAGATTGACTATCTGCCTGAAAATCTGGATGATGTAAAACCGGTTTACAAGTCATTTAAAGGGTGGGATAACTCTAAGGGTGCGAGAACTTTTGATGCACTTCCAAAAGAGGCGCAAGATTACATCCGTGCCATAGAAGAGATTACAAAAACAAAAGTCGGTATTATCTCGACATCACCTGAGAGAGAAGATACCATCATCTTATAACCTCTTTTTAAAGGAGAGAGCCTATGAAAAGCCGCTTTAGCTCGCTTGTAAAAGTGAAAAAAAACAGTATGCAAAAGAGTGAGCGGTTTTTGCAAAAGGCTACAGTGAACCTAAATAGCGCATCAAGCGCACTGGAACTCTCCTACAACACCCTCAAAGAGATTGCGCCTCCAAGCCGAGGCAGCATGAGCCAAATGCTCGCTTCAAGAACACTCCTTTCCTCTCAAAGAGAACTTATCAAACATAATCAAGAGTGGGTTACATTCGCCAAAAATCAGATAGAACAAGCCAAAGCACAACTCAAAGCAGATATGATAGAGCTTGAAAAATTTCAATATTTAGAACTCCAAGAGATAAAGCAAGAACTCAAAAAAAAGGCGATGTTGGAAGCAAAAGATCTTGACGAGATTGCACTTATGACATATATGGGAAAAAACAGATGAGAAAAATAGTAACAGTGCTTCTTGTGGGATTTGTATCTTTGTATGCACTTGAGACAAGCGACAAACTCTTTGAGTGTACAGAGATTTTTAAAGCGAGAAAGAGTGAGCTTTTGATAGAGCTAGAGCGCATAGATGAGCAAAAACAGTCTTTAAGCGCTCTAAAAACCGCTACCGAAGAGCTTTTGAAAAAAAGAGAAGCCAAGGTTACGCTACAGGAAGAAAATGTTATAAAACAGCTTAATGAGATAAGCGCTAAAGAGGAATCCATCAAAAAAATGGTTCAAAAAAATGAGGAGCTTTTAAAAGAGCTCAAAGAGATTAAGATGGGCAAAATGGCAGAGACATTTGCAAAAATGAAAGCCGCAAGTGCCGCAGCGGTGCTCTCTGAGATGGATATAAAAGATGCCGTAGAGATTCTCTCTTCACTCAAACCTAAAACGACTGGAGCCATACTTAGCAAAATGGAGGCAAAAAAAGCCTCCGAACTTACAATCCTTTTAGCAAAGTGATTCTTAAGAAAAATAAGATAAAATTATCACAAAAAATTGAAAAAGAGTAGTTTTTTGCTGAACAATATAAATTTTTATAATTTTATGCATAGACAAATCGTCGTGCTTATCGCTCTTTTTGCTTCAACTGCAACTTCCTATATCTTTATTGGTATGATGTATGGTTCTTATGTAGCAGAACCATTGTGGTACTTATATGTTCTAGCGCTCTCTTACTGGGGTTATAGACTTTATAAAGAGTATTCCGATACGACATATACAATAGAAGAGAAAGAGCGTTGGCTTGGAAAACTACGCTATTTTATCTTTTTCTACTTCTTTTCATGGACAATTATGTTTGTTGTCTATACTCTGCGTTCCAATATAGAGCTGCACTATCTTGCCATTTTTACCCAACTCGGTGTCGCTGTTGTTGCAACAACCATTCTTGTGTCAGAAAAAAAGTTAGCCATATTTATCCTTGCATCTTCGATGTTTCCTATCACGATTTATCTTCTGCTTATTGGCAAGTTTTACTCCAATGTTATCGCCGTTTTGACCATAGTTCTCGCATGGGTACTTTTTTATGGCTCACGCAATACTTACAAATATCTACAACAAAACCAGTTTGAAGCCTACCATGACTATCTTACAAAACTAGGCAATAGACGCTATTTTGTCGAACTTATAGAAGATGCCATCAAAACACAAAAGAGTGAAGCAAACTGTATGCATCTGCTCTTGATAGACTTGGATCATTTCAAGACGATTAATGACACATTGGGGCACGATATTGGGGACAAACTTCTTATAGAAGTTGCACAAAGAATGAGCAAGCTTGCAAAAACGCATAAAACAACTGTCTCAAGGCTTGGAGGCGATGAATTTTGTATGTTGAGTGCTCCCTTTGCCGATAAAGAGAGATGTTTAGAGAGCGCCTATGATTTTGCTTTAGGCTTGTTGCATGTCATCAAACAGACATATATCATAGAGGGACACCATCTTTACATCAGTGCCAGCGTTGGTGTGAGCATTATCGACAACCCAAATATAACAGCAAATACTCTTATCAAAGAGGCTGACATCGCTATGTATGAGGCAAAGTCCAAAGGTAGAGATGGCGTCATCCTCTTCAACAATGAGCTCTCTGTGAGAATTGAGAGAAAATTGGAAGTAGAGAGGCTCTTGCGCTTTGCATTGCAAAACAGAGAGATAGCGCTTCATTATCAGCCACAAGTCAATGGCGTGGGTGCAATTGTAGGGTGTGAAGTGCTTGTACGATGGCAAAATGAGCAGTTAGGTAGCGTAGGACCTGATGAGTTTATCCCGATTTCTGAGCAGACAGGATTTATCGTTGAGCTTGGATACTATATCTTGGAAGAGGCGTTTAAAACTTTAAGCGAGTGGGACAAAAAAGGGATAGTGTTGCAGCAACTCTCTATCAACATCAGTATGCGCCAAATGTTTCATAGCACTTTTGTGAAAGATATAAAGACGTTATGTGAAAAATATCTCGATGAGCGACTTAGTTCAAAACTTATTTTTGAGATGACAGAGACGAGCGCTGCTGAAGATATTCCTCGACTTATAGAGACAATGAACAAGATTAGAAACTGTGGAATCCGTTTTTCTATGGATGATTTTGGTACAGGTTACTCATCGCTTAGTTATCTTCGTCAAATCCCTATAAACGAACTTAAAATAGATAAATCTTTCATTATGGAGCTAGAGAACCCAGCACAAGATACAAGTTTGGTAAAAACCATTCTCAACATCGCAAAAAACCTTGGTTTAAGTGTTGTTGCAGAGGGCGTAGAGACACAAATGCAGAAAAATTTTCTCATTTCAGAGGAGTGTGATATGTTGCAAGGATACCACTTTTCAAAACCTCTCTCAAAGGAAAAATTTGAAGAGTATGTTTTACAAAAAAACTCTCCTCTAATGCTAAACTAACCTTACTTATAGTAAAATCACAAAATTTATATTTACACAAGTAAGGTCTTTGGATGAAAATATCACTTAAAACTATACCTCATATAGCCAATAAGATTGCGATTGATTTAAATAAGAGTGGTGTTGTCACGATGACAAAAGGGCTTGAGCCTATAGCAAAAGAGGCACAAAAGATACTTGAAAATGACATCAAGCAGGAGATGGCGCTTGAAGAGAAAACACATCAGATATGTGAAGCCAATGAAGAGCAGATAGAGTTTAATCTGGTCGATGAGAGACAGCTCTTTTTTATGATCAAAAAGAAGCTTGCTCCGGAGTTTGGCATCATCCTTAACTATGAAGAGCGCTACTCTGACCTCTCTCACAAAATCTTGGATGAGCTCTATGAAGAGGATCTTATCCATTTTGATGTAACGGAAAACCGTATCAAAAATATTATCTACAACTCCATCGCATCATTTGTCACAGAGGCATCTGCGCTTGACAATATCATCATGGAGAAAATCAAAACTTACAAAAAGAGATATATCCCTGGGACAGATGAGTTTGATATTTTATATGAAAAACTTTATAAAGAAGAGTTAACAAGAAGAGGTATGGAGTAATGAGCATGCAAGAGTTAAAACAAAAAGCTTGGATTTATCTGGAAAACGGAACTTTTTTAGAGGCAAACAGTTTTGGTGCGAATGGCACTGTTGTTGGCGAGATAGTTTTTAACGTCTCCATGAGCGGATATCAAGAAATCATGTCCGACCCATCGTATGCAGGACAGTTTGTTACATTTACTGCACCAGAAATCGGCAATGTCGGTGTCAATGCTGAAGATATGGAAAGCTCTGCCGCACACGCAAAAGGGATGATTGTACGAAAATATCAGGAGCGTTACTCAAACTTTAGAGCAGAGGGTTCGCTTGCAGACTTTTTAAAAGAGCAAAATGTTATGGGGATTTGCGATATCGACACACGTTACATCACAAAGATGCTAAGAACCGAGGGTGCTATGATGATGATAGCTTCAACTGAGGTAAGCGACAAAGCAGAACTTAAAAAGATTTTAGAAGCAAGCCCGAGAATAGAGGATGTGAACTACATCGAGCAGGTAAGTACAAAAGTTGCCTATAAGCATACGCAGTCTGTTTACAACGATAGAGAGTTTAAGTATGATGAAGCACCGACATCAGAGGCAAATATTGTAGTTTTGGATTTTGGAGTTAAAACAAATATCCTCAATGAGCTAGTAGCTGCAAATATCGGCGTAGAGGTTATCCCAAACAGCTTTAATGGCGATGAACTTGTTAAAAGATACAATGCAAAAGAGATAGACGGTGTCTTTTTGTCCAATGGTCCGGGAGACCCGCTAGTACTTAAAAATGAGCAACGTGAAATCAAAAAGCTCATTGACGCAAAAGTTCCTATGTTTGGGATTTGTCTAGGACATCAACTTCTCTCTATCGCGCATGGTTATGATACATATAAACTTAAGTTTGGTCACCACGGCGGTAACCAACCTGTAAAAAATATCAAAACAGGTTTGGTAGAGATTACTGCACAAAACCACAACTATAATGTTCCAGAGAACATTACAGAGGTTGCAGAGGTAACACACGTAAACCTTTTTGACAACACAATCGAAGGACTGAAGTACAACGACGCACCGATTTTTTCAGTCCAACACCACCCAGAATCCAGCCCTGGTCCAAAAGAGAGCAGATATATCTTCAACGAGTTCTTATCTTTGATAAAAAGATAGGGCTCTACCCTCCTTATACTTCCAAATAGTATTACAAAATTTTATGAACTAACATCTTTTTGTTAATAGAGTGTTAAAAAACAGAAATTTTTTTGAAAAATGTCAAAAAAATGGCAATAATTAAGAAATCTTAAACATTTATACTGTTATTATGTCTCAGTTGATTGGTTTAATAAATGCAAAGACTTCTTGTAAAATTTAAAACACGCTCTCTAAAGCTTCCTTATGCTGCAGAATCGTTTATTTAGTTTTGATTTTACAAGAAGTTAGCAAGGTTTCATTAGACTTAATTGCTTTGAATCTTTAAGGAGGCTATATATGGAAAATCGTCCATTAGAGTACGACTATACAATTGCTAAGATGTTTATGCTTACAACCATCGCTTTTGGAATTGTTGGTATGCTCATCGGTGTTATTTTGGCATTTCAGCTTGCATTTCCAGGGTTAAATCTCATCTTGGGAGATGGTTTGGCTGAATATACAAACTTTAGTCGTCTTCGTCCGCTGCATACAGATGCAGTTATCTTTGGCTTTACGCTCAGTGGTGTTTTTGCTACTTGGTACTATGTGGGGCAGCGTGTTTTAAAAGTATCAATGGCAGAATCAAGACTGCTCATGACGCTAGGAAAACTTCACTTCTGGCTCTATGTTATAGTAGTTGCTGCTGCTGTTTACTCGCTTTTTGCAGGTGTAACAACTTCAAAAGAGTATGCAGAATTTGAATGGCCAATCGATGTTGGCGTTGTTGTTGTTTGGGTTATCTTTGGTATGAGCATGTTTGGTCTTATCGGTATTCGCCGTGAAAAATCGCTCTATATCTCTGTTTGGTACTACATAGCGACGTTTCTTGGTATCGCAATGCTTTATCTCTTTAACAACATGGAGATTCCAACATACTTCGTTACTTCTCCAGCAGGTGAGAGCGGCATAGGTGCATGGTACCACTCTGTTTCGATGTACGCAGGTACAAATGATGCGCTTGTTCAGTGGTGGTATGGGCACAATGCGGTTGCATTTGGTTTTACGGTGCCTATCGTTGCAATGATTTACTACTTTTTACCAAAAGAGTCTGGTCAAGCTATCTACTCATATAAACTCTCACTCCTCTCTTTCTGGGGATTGATGTTTGTTTATTTATGGGCAGGCGGACACCACCTTCTTTACTCAACTGTTCCAGACTGGATGCAGACGATGGGGTCGATTTTTTCTATCGTTCTTATCTTACCATCTTGGGGCTCTGCTATAAACATGCTTCTTACTATGAAGGGTGAGTGGCAACAAGTTGCGGCTTCTCCGCTTATCAAGTTTATGGTTTTGGGTTCGACTTTTTATATGTTCTCAACATTAGAAGGTCCGATTCAGGCGATTAAATCAGTTAACGCGATAGCACACTTCACTGACTGGATTGTCGGTCACGTACATGATGGTGTTCTTGGTTGGGTTGGCTTTATGATTATGGCTTCACTTTACCATATGGCTCCGCGTGTCTTTAAGCGTGAGATTTATTCAAAATCTCTTATGGCTGCACAGTTTTGGATTCAAACACTTGGCGTTGTTCTCTACTTCTCTTCTATGTGGATCGCAGGTATTACGCAGGGTATGATGTGGCGTGCACACGATGAGTTTGGTAACCTTGCGTACTCATTCATCGATACAGTTACGGTTCTTCATCCTTACTACGCTATCCGTGGTGTTGGTGGACTTTTATATCTTGTTGGTTTCTTGATGTTTGCTTATAACATCTATAAAACTATGTCTTCTCGCCCTGTTGAGGAGCGTGAACTTCAAAGTGCATCGCCTATGGGCGCTTAATAGAAAGGATAAAATATGTTTCATTGGTTAGAAAAACATCCGTTCTTTTTTGCGGTAGGTGTCTTTATAGCAATTGCGTTTGCAGGTTTGATTGAGATTCTCCCAAACTTTGCTCAAGCTTCTCGTCCCGTTATCGGAACTGCTCCATACTCTACTTTAGAGTTGGCAGGTCGTCATGTTTACATCAAAAACAGCTGTAATGCTTGTCACTCTCAGCTTATTCGTCCATTTAAGTCTGAAACAGACCGTTATGGTCACTACTCTTTAAGTGGTGAGTATGCATACGACAGACCATTTTTATGGGGTTCAAAAAGAACTGGACCAGATTTGATGCGTGTGGGTAACTACCGTACAACCGACTGGCATGAAAACCATATGAAAGACCCTCAGAGTGTCGTTCCAGGTTCAATTATGCCAGCGTACAAATGGCTCTTTACAAATAGT
Source organism: Sulfurimonas sp. UBA6792 (assembly GCA_002452425.1). GTDB lineage: Bacteria > Campylobacterota > Campylobacteria > Campylobacterales > Sulfurimonadaceae > Sulfurimonas. The sequence continues at coordinate 21,474 of DKFQ01000094.1, forward strand.
GCAGATATCGACACGGTGTATGCTGAGCAACTTACAGTTGCAAAGCACTTTGCGGTTCCATACAATCAAGATGTACCTATGAAAGATGGCTCTGTGCAAAACGTAAAGATGGCATCAAGTATTGCTGAGGCACGTTCTCTTGCGCTTGAAGAGGCAAAGGTAGTGGCTGCAGATATGAAAGATCAAGATGTCAAAGATGCAGTCGCTCGTGGTGAGATTCCTGAGATAGTTGCATTGATTGCATATATGAATAGCCTTAAATAGGGGTTTGAAGTGAGTATTGCAGAGCTTCAAGCGTATGGATATTTTGTACTGACATTTCTCCTTGTTGTGGTGTTGTATGGTTACATCTATCACCTCTACACAAAAAAGAGAGATGCAGACGGAGTTGACTACGAGAGCTATAGCAATATGGCGCTAAAAGATGATATAGATGATGCTCCAGTATCAGCTCTATCAGACGAGAAGGTACCTTTTGAGGGTGCAAAGAAATAGGAGGGATATATGAATAAGCTTTATCTTTGGGGAATTATCATAGTTATTGCGATGCTTGGTGCTACTTTCTTGTCGGTTGGAACAAGTAAGGGTGGTTTAAATAGTGACATAGTCAATATGTTAGCTATTGCAGGTGCGATTGCAATTTTTACAATTACAGTTTTTGTTGTAATCAAATATGTACGTCAGATGCAGATGGACAACGCATCTGGTGAACTTGCTGATGAAAATTGGGATGGAATCGGTGAGTATAAAAACGAACTGCCTATGGGTTGGGCAGTTATGTTTTTGCTCACTATGATTTGGGGTATGTGGTACTGGACTATCGGTTATCCAGTAAACTCTTACTCTCAAATAGGCGAGTACAATGAAGATACTGCTGTACATAACACTAAGTTTGAAGCGAAATATAAAGACTTTACTGGCGATAAGTTAGTTGAGATGGGTGAGTCTGTTTTCTTGGCAGAGTGTAAAGTTTGCCATGGTATCAACGCTGATGGTATTGAGGGCAAAGCAGCAAATCTTAACAAAAGAATTGACGCGGCTTCTGTCAAATACGTTATCGAGCATGGTTCAAACTACAAGCTTCTTGGAACAGAGATGCCAATGCCTGATCGTAATGGTCTTTTCAATGCAAATACAGGCGCTCTCATTACTGATGCAGAGATTGAGACAGTCTCCGCGTATGTTGCAAATGGTATGAAGGGTGATGGTGCTGATATCTTTGTAGGCGCATGTTCAAGCTGTCATGGTCCTGATGGAAAAGGGATGGAGTTTGTTGCTCCAAATCTTGTAGAATATACACCGGCATTAGTAACAAATGTTCTTAACAACGGTAAAAAAGGCTCTATTGGTGTTATGCCTAAATTTGAGAGACTTAACGACAAACAAAAAGAAGCTGTTGGTGCGTATATCACTAACATAAGCAAATAAGGAGCCCTCTATGAATGAAAATAGAAGTATATTCTCTATCGATGGTATAACGGGGATGTTGATTGCAACTGTACTGCTTCTTGTGATTTTGGTTGGATTGATTGCGTGGAGCATGAACGTTCAAACAAGCAGTGCAGCGAACTATTATGATATTAAAGATGAAGCATCTATCAAGATGATTGGCTCAAAACAAGCTGACCATGTTGTAGATGTGAAAAAGTAAGGGGCAAAAGTATGGAAAAGATTATTTCATGGGGCTTAGTGCTCATGGCTCTTTATACACTCTATGCAGTTGTAACGCCAAACCATCTCTATATCGGCTAGGAAGTTGCATTGAACTTTTCAAGAGGGCTTGGCGCCCTCATCCTCACACTCTCTCTCCACTCTTCACTTTTTGCGAGTTATCTCTATAAAGATGAAATCATATTTAACCCAGCATTTAGCGCAGAAGTAGAAAAGCTTGGTTCAGAGCTTTACGAAAAAACGGGCATCTCGCTAAGACTTCTTATGCTCAAAGAGCTTCCACATGGACAAAATATGGTTGCGTATGAGCAAGAGCTGCTTGGTACATTTGGACAACCTACTATTTTGCTTACTTTTTCTCAGATGGATACAAAAGTGGATATTTTGGCAAATGAACCTTCTTTGTATAATTTGTTCGACAAAAAACAGGTTTTAAGCCCAGTCGCTTCGCCCGTTCAAGCATTTGTCATAGCACTTTTTTATAGTGATTCTCTCGCCTCTTTTAAAGAGTTAGCTACGAGTTATGGTGGCACAATCATCCCTCTTTTAGCGCAAAAAGCGAAAGATAGCGAACTTTTGGGCAAATACTCTGGCTCAATGTTCAACGGCTACGCAGACATCGCTGAACAAATCGCTGCAAGCAAAGGGGTTGTTTTAGAAAACGCAGTAGGAGATGCAAACAAAAATAGTATATTTGTCGTCAAAGTACTCTTTTACGGTTTCATACTTTACGCACTCTTTTTATATATCAAGAGGAAAATTTACATGAGAAAACAAAATGAATCTAAGTAATGGAAGAATTTGGCCCTATGCCATAGCGGCTTCGATTATCGCCATTTTTGGTGCGTGCGTTGCAACTGTATTTGTCGCCAACACTCTCCCCGTAGAAAAAAGTGATACCTACATGATGGGCTATCATGAAGCAGACGCAAAAGCAAATGAATTGCTTCAAGCAAAGATACTCTTTGAAAAACACTATAAAGTTGAGTACGTCACACAAGAGTTTAGCACTAAAAAAGCCATACTTAGCTACAAGATAAGCGACAAAGATGCAAATCCCATTGACAACGCAAATATCAAAGTAGTTGTAACACGACCAAATAACCACAAGCACGACCAAGAGTTAAACAACCCAAAAGTTCAAAACGGCATCTATACATTTGAGCCAATCACACTCCCGCAAGAGGGAAGATGGGACATCATGGCAAAGGTGAGCATAGGCGAGCTTGAGCGGTTTTATAACATCAAAACAGATACAAGAGGGATGCAGGCAGTAGAATATTAGGCTATAATCCCTCTATGAACAGCTCACTTATCATCCTACCGACCCAGCGTGCCATTCGTCATAAACAGTTTGACGTTGATGGTACAAATCTTTTTTTACCCAACTATATCACGATGCACGATTTTCTCTCAAGAGTTTGTGTTGCACACAGGCTCAAAGCTCTTGATGCGGATAGCAGAGTTTTGCTTCTTTTGGAGGCGAGTGACTTTAAAAATTTTCAAAACCTCTCTATTGAACGCAATTTTTTTACATTTACAAAAAACGCTTCTTATATTTTTGGTTTTTTTGAAGAGTTGAGTGCCGAGATGTACGACATAGAAGCACTTGAGAGAGCGGATGTCTATGGTGAGTATGAGGAACATATCGCCATACTTCTTGAGCTTTACGGGCGTTATGAAAAACTCTGTAGCCAAAGAGGAGCGCTTGACCCAATTTTTTTGCCTAAAAACTACCGTTTCAATGAAGATTATGTAAAAAAATATGAAAAAATTGAGCTTCATGCAGAGGGGCATCTGACCAACTTTGAGTTTGAGGTGCTTGAGCAGTGTTGTGAGTTTTGTGAGGTGGAGATACATCTGAGTGCAAGCAGATTTAACACAAAAATGGTAAAAAAATTTGCGACATTCGGCATAGAACTGGAGGCGGGATTTGACTACACAATCTCACTGGACAAAAAAGCCGTTATCGCACAAGAGAGGAGAAAAGAGAACAAAAACATAGAGTGCCACTCCTTTAGCGAGAACCTTTTGCAAGCCGCTTGTGTCAAAAAAAAGGTGTATGACTTTATCCAAAAAGGGTACAAGCCCGAAAATATAGCAGTGATTCTTCCAAATGAGAAATTTGCCGACACCCTAAGGCTCTTTGATACAAAGTCAAACTTCAACTTTGCGATGGGTACGCCTTTTGGCGGCAGTTTGATGTACAAAAAACTTGATGCGACATGTGCCTACATAGAGCAAAATTCAAAAGAGAATGAAGCCAGAATACAAAGAGTAGGCACTGAATTTTACCATTCGCTACGCTCCATCTATGGGCAGATGAGTCAAGATGTAGATATCTTGGGATTTTTAAAAGAGTACAAAGAGAGTTTTGGCGATAAACGAGAGATAAAGATTTTTGAAGAGGAGCTTTACGCTTTTAAACATATTTTGCCATTCATGCATGACATGAGCGTAAAATCGGTCTTAAACCTCTTTTTGCAAAGAGTCTCAAGCAGGTCGCTGGATGACGTACGCGGCGGTAAGATTACGGTAATGGGGGTTTTGGAGACACGTTTGGTAGCCTTTGATGCGGTTGTAATAGTCGATTTTAGCGATGGCAATGTCCCAAAAAAGAGCGACAAAGATATGTTTTTAAACACAGCCATCAGAGAAGCGGCAAATCTTCCTACCATGAGCGACAGGGAAAATCTGCAAAAACACTACTACGAGAGGCTTATCAATAACTCAAAAGAGGTAGCCATAAGCTTTGTCGCCTCAAAAGAGAGCAAGGGTTCGAGATTTTTAAAACAGCTTGGCATAAAAGAGAGCAACCTTCATGACGAGCAGGACTACGCCTCTGTACTTTTTGCACAATCAGACATACCGCCAAAAGAGGAGCAAGAGATAGTTGTCGAATGGAGCTTTGAGGGGCGAAAACTCTCCGCAACAGAGTTAAAAACATTTTTGACATGCAAAAGAAAATACTACTACAACTACATCGCCCATATCAAAAACCATGAAATTCCAAAAGACATGCCAAAAGAGCATGAAATCGGCTCTGACGTACACGATGCGCTAAAAGAGCTTTACGGCAAAAAAAACTTTTACACTGACGCACAGGAGCTTTTGCGAGATTTGCAAAAAGAGCTTGAGAACGCATGCGGCGAGAGCGAACTAGAACACTACCTCATGGCACTGCAAGCCAAAAAAATGGAGCCGTTTTGCCGCAATGAAGTTGAGAGATTTGGCGAGGGATGGAGCGTGGCGCATTGTGAAGCGAATATAGAGAGAGAGTTCGCAGGCATGACGCTCACGGGACGCATAGACAGGATAGACAAACGAGGCGACGAACTCTACATCATCGACTACAAAACAGGCTCTTACGCACTTTACACAGAGAAAAACTTCACGGAAGCGACAGATTTTCAGCTAGAGTTTTACTATCTTTTAGCTCAAAATTTCGGCAATGTAGTCGGTTGCGCTGTGAGCGATAGCGAGGAAATACTCTTGGGGTGCGGATACTATGATCTCAAAGAGTCCAAGATAGTTGACGAGCCGTTCTTAAAAGAAAAGTTGTCAGTTTTGGAGTCTCATGTTAGGGATTTGCAAAACATAGAATCTATCGAGTGCAACAGATGTGAAGAGATAAAAAACTGTTTGTTTTGTGAGTATAAGGTTATGTGTGGGAGAGGGTAAAAGTGTTTTTCAAGTTTATAGCCGGTGCCAACTAAGTCCTTGATTACAAGTACAAAATATACTATAATTATCCTTGTATAAAAGGATATAAATGAAAGAAATATTTAAAAGACTCATAACAGACTTTATAGAGTCACCCATAAAAGATACAGTGCCAAGAGAGTATGATATCCCACTTGATAGTAAAAAAATAGTCTCACTTATAGGGGTGCGACGAAGTGGAAAGAGTTCGATTTTGTTTGATATGATAAAAACTCTTAGACTTACAATCTCAAAAGAAAATATCATCTATATAAATTTTGAAGATGACAGGCTATATCCTTTGGAATTATCCCACCTTAATATGATACTTGAGGGTTACTATGAGTTATTTCCACAAAAAAGAGATGAAAAAGTCTATCTCTTTTTGGATGAAATACAAGCGGTGGCGCAGTGGGAAGTCTATGTAAGGCGAATATACGATACTTTAAATCTTCAAATTTTTATCACAGGTTCTAGTGCAAAATTGCTCTCAACCGAGATTGCTACAAGCTTGAGAGGCAGAACCATATCGTATGAGATATTTCCATTTTCGTTTAAAGAGTATCTCAAATTTCAAGATATTGAAGTCAATATTCACTCTTCAAAGTCGCTAAGTTTTATCAAAAATGCCCTCTCAAGCTACCTAAAAGATGGAGGATTTGCAGAAACTATCGGTGAAGATAAAAGCATAGCCAGAAAGATACTAAGTGATTACTTGGAGCTTATCGTCTATAAAGATATAGTCGATAGATACAACATCTCAAACAGAAGCCTTCTCAAAATGCTCAACAAATACTGCTTTACAAACATAGCCACACTTATAAGCTTTAACAAGCTCTATAATGACTTTAAGTCCCAAGGATACAAACTAAGCAAAGATACGATTTTTCAGTATATCTCACACCTTGAAGATGCTTATGCACTTTTTACAGTGCCAATTTACAGAAACTCCATCAAAGAGGAGCAACGAAACCCAAAAAAAGTCTATGCCATAGACAATGGATTTAAAAAAATATATGACTACGCCATAGACAAAGACATAAGCAAACTCTATGAAAATCTTGTGTTTTTACACTTAAGAGCCAAAACAAAAAATATCTACTATTTCAAACAAAACCAAGAAGTGGATTTTTATGCAAAGCTTGATGACAAAGAAGTTCTAGTCAATGTAAGCTACAAAATAGAAGATGCAAAAACAAGAAAAAGAGAGATAGACGGACTCCTTGAAGCAATGGAGTACTTCAAGCTTAATAGTGCTTATTTGATTACGGCTGATGAAGAGAGTGTTTTGGAGATAGCGGATAAAAAGATATTTATAGTGCCACTTTATAAGTATCTGTTAGAGTAAAAAAATGTGGAGATGTGAATAGTAAAATTTTATCTATATTGAACAAAAGTTTAACGATTTGTATAGCAAGTATAAGCTAAGATACAAGTAACAATAAAACAACGGAAAACGCCATGCAACAACTTTTCGGGCAAAAAGTACTTAACGATTTTATACAAAAGCAAGATGAAAAACTCATAGAAAACAGATGGCAAAAGTACAAAAACTTTTTAGCCAAAAAAGAGAANNACTACCAAGACGGTTTTTTAGAAGATATCTTTGAAAACTGCCTCGGTTATATCTCTAAAACACGCTCCGCAGATGAGTGCTACACGCTTGAGAGAGAAAAAAAGAATGAGACAAATGCCCAAAAAGCAGACGGTGCGCTTTTGGTTGATGACAAAGTCGTAGCAGTCATAGAGCTAAAAGACCAAAAAACAAAAGATTTGGACAAAAAGTACAACCGTGAAGAGAGTGCCGTCCGTCAGGCTTTTGGCTACCTGCAACACAACAACCATGCAAAATATGTCATAGTCTCCAACTTCAACGAACTAAGATTTTACTTTGACAAAGCCACCGCTTATGAGCAGTTTTTTCTTTTTGACCTTGACTATGAGGGCTTTAAAAAACTCCACACGATTTTGAGTTTTGAGAGTATCAGCAAAAATCTTCCACAAACCATAAAAGAAAAATCGCTTAACTTTGAGCAAGACATCTCAAACCAACTCTACAAAGATTACACAGCTTTTAGAACAAAACTTTTTGAAAATATTTTAAAGAACAATTCTGGAAGTGGGGTTTTAACCCCGCTATTAAGCGGGACTGAAGTCCCACCTCCGTTAGATAAACTCTCCCTTTTAAACGCAACGCAAAAACTCATAGACCGCATTGTATTTATACTCTTTGGCGAAGATACCGACCTTTTGCCCAAAAACACCATCGGCACGATAATCCAGAGACAAAAAGAGGTGAAAAAGCTTGTAAAAAACTTCACTCTTTATGATTCGTACAAAGTCTATTTTGAAGCGATAAACTCAGGGGATGAAGACCTAGAGATCACCATGTACAACGGCGGACTTTTTGCGGATGATGAGTTGCTTAACAAACTTATCATCGACGATGAAGTGCTAGACGCACGGGCAAAAATCCTCTCAGCTTATAACTTTGGAAGCGACATCTCCGTAAATATCTTAGGTCATATCTTTGAGAACTCCATAAGCGAACTCGAAGAGATAAGCGCACAGCTCTTAAACAACGACTTTGACAAAAAGCTCTCTAAGAGAAAAAAAGACGGCGTATTTTACACTCCCGCCTACATCACAGAGTACATCGTGCAAAACACTTTAGGCAAGTTATGTGAAGAAAAAAGAGAAGAACTAGGCATAGGAAGTGAGACTTTAGTCTCGCCCAAAAACCCGAAAAACCCCACCAAAGCAGAGCAACAAACAAAAGATAATTTACTTATTTACAAAGAGTGGCTCTTAAATCTAAAAATCCTAGACCCTGCATGCGGAAGCGGAGCGTTTCTCAACCAAGCCTTAGAATATCTGCTCAAAGAACACAAAAGACTTCAAAACGACTTAGCCCTCATGGGCGACTTGTTTGCCGTGTACGAGGTGGAAAAAGAGGTACTAGAACATAACCTTTACGGAGTGGACATAAACGAGGGCGCAGTTGAGATAGCAAGACTTAGTCTGTGGCTAAGAACCGCAAAAAGAGGCAGACCGCTCACAAAACTAGCCAACAAGATAAAAGTAGGAAACTCCCTCATAGACGATAAAACGGTAGTGCCAAACGCCTTTGATTGGCATGCAGAGTTTTCTGAGGTTTTTGCACAAGGTGGCTTTGATGTTGTGATTGGTAATCCGCCGTATGTATTTGCAAGAGAAAACATGAATCAATATGAAAAAGATTACTATATCGAAAAATATCAATCAGCAAATTATCAAATAAATACATATCTTTTATTTATGGAACAAGCCATTAAATTACTGTCACAAAATGGCTTCTATGGTTTAATTGTTCCAAATGCTTGGTTAATGGTATATTCAGGTCAAGGACTGAGAAAGTATATTTTAGATAACACTCAAATAAATAAAATTGTAAATTTATCAGGTTACTCTTTTGAAAATGTGAGTGTTGAAACAATTATTTTAATTGCAAATAAATCAACTGTTATTGCAGATGATATTTCTGTATTGCTCAGTAAAGGTACCGAATTTGTGCTTTCTCACACAAAAAAGCAAAATGATTTTTTAAATAATGAAGGTTTTGAATTTAGAGTTTTTTCAGATGATGAAAGTTCAGAATTGATTGAAAAATTACAAAAAAATTCTGTGATTCTTGATTCAATTGTACAAATTAAAGCTGGATTACAAGCTTATGAAAAAGATAAGGGAATTCCAAAACAAAGTGCTGATGATGTAAAAAATCGCCCCTATGATTATGATTATAAATTTGATGATGAAACTTTTAAATATCTTGATGGCAAAGATGTTGGAAGATACTTTATTTCTTGGAATGGACTTTATTTAAGATATGGGGAACATTTGGCAGCACCTCGAACTTTTAATCTATTTGATGGTAAAAAAATTATCATACGAGAGATTACGGGAAAATATCCAAATAGTATTATTGCAACATATAGTGAAGAAATTTATTTATACAATAGAAGCAATATCGGTATTATTGAAAAAGAAAACAAAAGCATAGCTTTAAAATATATTGTTCTAATTTTAAATAGTTCTTTAATGTCTTATTATTTTATGAAAAATACTGCAAAGTCAGTTAGACAAATGTTTCCAAAAGTTATTTTGAATGATTTGAGACAATTTCCTTTTAAAGAAATTTCAAAAAGCGAACAAATCCCATTCATCCAAAAAGCAGACAAAATGCTGGAGTTAAACAAAAACCTTCAAGAGACAAAACAAAACTTCACAAACGAACTGAAACTCGAAAAGCTCACAAAAAAACTCCAAAATTTTGAAGAGCTGACATTTGAGGAGTTTGTAACAGAATACACAAAATCCCTCAAACTAAAATTTGCCGACAAACTAGCCCAACGCAACTTCAAACAAGAGTGGCAAGCCATCTTTGAAAACGACAAAACTTTGGCATGTGGATACAAAACCGAAATAGAAAAAACCGACAAAGAGATAGATAAAATGGTCTATGAACTCTACGGACTGAGTGATGATGAGATAAAGATTGTGGAGGGTATTTAGATGTTATTACAAAAATACGAAAACAGCACCATAGAGTACAAAAGCCTTAAAAAGGTAATAGGTAAAACTGCAGATTTAAAAGATTTGGCTAAAACCTGTGTATGTTTGGCAAATGCTCAGGGTGGTTATCTGTTTTTAGGAATTGAAGATAAAGAAAAGTTGCCTCCAAAAGAGCAAAAGATAAATCAAGATGAGATGAATACAGTCATCAAAATATTGCGAAGTTTGACTGATAGCGTAGGGCTTGTAAATCCTGAGATCAAGATGTATGAAAATGGCGGAGAATACTTTATAATCCAAATTTATCCATCTATGAAAACCATCGCAACAACAAGTGATGGAAGAGTATTTGTAAGAGTCGGAGATGAGTGTGTGCCCGTAAAAGGTGAAGAACTTACAAGGTTGGCTCATGAAAAAGGTGCTTTCCAATGGGAGCTTGTAGCTACAAAAACACATATTTCACAAATCGAACCTGAAAATATAGAAAAATTTATCAATGAGATTAGAGGCTCTGACAGAGTAAGTGATTTTATAAAAAATCAAACTGATTTGGATGTATTGGAGTATTACAAGCTTGTTGAAGATGGACTTTTGACAAATCTTGGCATTTTATGGCTTGGAAATTTTAAACAACGCTCAAAATTAAACTACCCAATAACTGTGCAATATATAGTTTATGATGAAGATGAAAAAAAGATTAGAAAAGTTGACTGGAGTTTAAATCAATACAATCCAAAAGAGCTTTTGTTGGAGATAGAAAAAGAAGCTGTGGAGTTAAACTATAGTTTTGAGTTGCCTGATGGAATGTTTAGAAAACAGATACGACACTATGCAAAAGATGTAGTGAGGGAATTGCTTGTCAATGCGTTTGTACATAAATCTTACACAATATCGGGAGACATATTTATATTGGTTTATAAAGATAGACTGGAGATAAAAAATCCAGGAGGACTGCCGCTTGGAATAACTAAAGACAATATACTTCATCAAGTGCATAGAAGAAATCCTCACTTAATTGACACTTTCAAAGCTTTAAAGTTGATGGAAAATGAAGGTAGCGGATATGACCTTATCTATGAAAAACTAAGTCTTGATGGCAAAAGGTACCCAAAAATCGAAAGTGATATAAACTATGTTCAAGTAACTATTTATTCCTCAATAATTGATAATGAAATTTTACAAATTTTAGACTATCTGGCAAAACATTATGAGATAAATCAAAAAGAAATCATTGCTCTTGGTGCTATTGTCAGATATAAAAAAATTTCAGGTTATGACTTGGCAAAAATTTTACAATTAAACGGTGACGATAGATTGAGAAATTGGGTTGATAATCTTGTGGCAAAAAATATACTTTTAACAGAAGGAAAAACAAAAGGTTTGATGTATATGGTGAACAGCAAGATATTGTCTTCTGTAGAACATGACCTAAAACCGAGTTTGAAAACCATGGAAGAGCCTCATTTACGGGCTTTGATAATAGAAGATTTGAAATTGCACCCTAGAAGTAAAATATCTGAAATACATAAAAGAGTTGAGGATTTAGATATAACCTATCTTAGAAAAATTGTTTATAAAATGTATAAGGATAGCGAAATAGACCGAGATGGAGAAAAAAGAAACATGGTTTATTTTTTGGTAAATAAAAAATAAAATTTAAAAAAAATAGAAAACAAAATGATACAAAGCCCTGTTTTAAGGGTAATTTTTGTTTTTGATTGCTAAAACAAAAAACAAAAAAGAAAACAAACCGACAAAGAGATAGACAAAATGGTATATGAATTTTATGGGCTTAGAAAAAATAGGTGTCCTCGTTCCCATCATTCTGATGGGAATGCATACGTGAGTTTATATGGTTACAATATGTGTTCCAATGCGGGAGCATTGGAACGAGAGAAAAATTCTACTTTTAAATAAAGGAAAAAAATGAGCGAAGAAGAAAAAAACAAAAACAATCCGTTGCATGGTGTTACACTGCAGTATATTTTGGAGACTTTAGTTGAGCGTTATGGGTTTAAAGAGCTGGGGAACAAAATAGACATTAGATGTTTTTTGATAAATCCGACCATAAGCTCATGTTTGAAGTTTCTTAGAAAAACACCGTGGGCGAGGGCTAAAGTGGAAGAGTTGTATATCAGAGAGTGTAAATAGATGGAGATACAGTGTTCATAAATAACCTAGCCTACGAGGCAAGTGCGGGGAGCGGGAAGACTTTTATGCTTGTCGTGCGTTATCTTAGCCTGCTTTTTAAAGGTGCGCAGCCATCAAAGATACTTGCTCTTACTTTTACAAACAAAGCCGCAAACGAGATGCAAGAGAGGATTGTGCAAACTCTTGAGGAGTTGGAAAGTAGAGGTGAGCTTGATGAGATAGTCAAGGTTACCGAACTTTCACGTGAATTTTTGCTTGCAAATCGCGGGAGGGTTTTAGGCGAGTTTTTAAATGCTCATACGAAAATTATGACGATAGACAGTTTTTTTACTCAGATTTTACGCAAATTTTCACTCTATGCCTCTTTGATGCCTGATTTCTCAACATTTGCTTCTCAGCATGAACTCAAGCTTCTCTCCCGCTTTTTAAAAGAGGTGCGTGTTGCACGAAAAAAAGAGACACTGCTTAACCTCTCGCTCTTCTCGCAAAAGCGCATAACGGATATTTTTGAACTCTTAGATGAGCTTTATATCAAGTTTGCAGAGCTTGGCGGGATTGAGTTTACAAAGCAAAACAGCGAACTATTTGAGCAAGAGGCACTCTCTTTGACGGCGGAGTTGAAAAAGATAGTCTCCTCAAACAGCGCAGCCTCTTCCACGGCTATTCGCTCAGTCGAGGCGGAGAGTTTTGAGGATGTTGCAAGTAAAAAATGGCTTGAGAGGGATAGCCTGAACTATAGTACATTTGCAAAATGCTACACGCCGGAGATGGATGTATTGCTTTTGAAGATAAAAGATGCCATCAGAGCGCAAAACAGAGCCAAAGAGCAGAACTTTTTTTATGCTTTAAAAGAGCTTGTCGCTATCTACATCAAGAGTAAAAAAGCACTCTATAAAGACGACAGCGAGCTTGGGTTTAGTGACGTTACCTACCTTGTTTATGAGATTTTAAACCGCATTAACGACAGTGATTTCCTCTATTTTAGGCTGGATGCGCAGATAGAGCATATGTTGCTTGATGAGTTTCAAGACACAAGCATCTTGCAGTACGAGATACTCAAACCGCTCATAAATGAGATAACATCGGGCAAGGGGATTTTTGACAACGGCAGCTTCTTTTTTGTGGGAGACGTGAAGCAGTCCATCTATAGGTTTCGAGGCGGCGTGAGCGCACTTTTTGATGCGGTAAGAGAGGAAAATGGCACTGAGGTGAAGAAGCTCTTAACCAACTACCGTTCGCAAAAAGAGGTTGTCTCTTTTGTAAACAGTGTCTTTGAACGCAAGATAAAAAACTACACACCGCAGCTTGTAAAAGAGGGTGTGAACGGCGGATTTGTTGAAGTTTTGCAAAGCGATGAGGTGTTGCAAGAGGTTGTTACTCAGGTGCAAAGGTTGCTTCAAAGCGGTGCAGATATTAATGAGATAGCTGTTTTATGCGCCACAAACGGCGATGGTATTGCCGTGCAAGAGGCTCTTCATGCCCAAAATATAGAGGTCGTCACAGAGACCACCACAAAACTTATCAACCAAAAGGGCGTCAAAGCCATTTTGGAGTATCTCAAGTACCAATATTTTGGCGAGGAGATATACAAAGAGAACTTTTTTGCACTCATCTCACAGCAAAAACGCTCCATCAAAAGAGCAGATTTAAACAAAAATGCGCTCTTGGATATCATAAAAGGAGCTATTGATGAATTCAAGCTCTTTGAGAGCGACTTTAATCTTATGAGATTTTTAAATGAGGCGGCAAGATACGGCGACATAGAGGCTCTTCTTTTTGAGTATGAGCGAATGGACGCAAGCGCAGCCGCATCCGAGTTGGAGGGTGTGCGTGTGCTTACTATCCACAAATCCAAAGGGCTGGAGTATGAACATGTCATAGTGATGGACAGGCTTACAAAAGCTCCAAGCCCACGTGATGCAATCATCTACGAGTATGAGGGCATAACCCTCAAAAATATCTATCTTCGTATCAAAGGCAGAGATATGGTGGATGCCCAGTACGCCGCCGCACTGCAAAAAGAGAAAACTCTTGCGCATGAAGACAGCCTTAATGCGCTTTATGTGGCATTTACAAGAGCAAGAGAAAATCTTATCATCGTTACTAAAACAAAAGATTCGATGTTTGGCATATTGGAGTTGGAGGCGCAAAAACATGGTGTGCTTGCGTGCAAAACTCAAGCCCCAAAGATGCCAAAACTCTTCCATCCGCTTGCATATAAAGAGCTTTACTATGGAACACAAAACGATATTTTGGTAGTTGAGACGACGCATGAAGAGGATTTTGAGTCCATCAACTTTGGCATAGCGATGCACTACATGCTTGAGATGCTCCCGACATTTGAGACAAAAAGTATCGACTTTGCAAAAGATATGACAAACAACAAATACGGCGCACTCTTGCAAGAAACAGAGCTGGATGAAATTCAAAAAAGAGTTGGTATGCTTCTTGAAAACAGCGAATTTTTTGAGCTTGTTCAAGGTGAATGCTACAGAGAAAAGGCACTTCGCTACAAAAACACCCTTCGCTACATCGACCTTTTGGTAAAAAGTGAAAATGGCTACAGGGTTATCGACTATAAAAGTTCACTCTCTTTTGCGGATGAACATTTAGGACAGGTAAGCTCTTACATCCAAGCAGTAAGGGAGATAACCAATGAAAAAGTAGAGGGATATATCGTCTATCTGTTACAAAATTGTATAAAAATTGTCAAAGTAGAAGAAATTTCTAAGTTAAAATAAAGTTTTTGAACCCTATAATAACCTTATACAAAAATAAATTTATAAAAAAGGGGTGGAGTGTGAAGAGTATATTTATCATTTTTTTTCTTCTATTTACCTCTTCACTCTTTGCTCAATCAAATGTTTCTTCAAAAATCCAAGCTCCTTATCTTATAGTTGATGAGACAAGTTCGACCCCATTACACCAAGTTTTAGCCAAGGCGGAGGAGTATTTGGGAACTCCGTATCAATTTGGAAATGAAAACGCAAAGCGTACGGATTGTTCTGGATTTACACAGCAGGTTTTTGGTCAGTTTGGTATTGAGCTTCCAAGATCTGCAAGTGAGCAGTCCAAATATGGCAAAAAGATAGATGTTAAAGATTTGCAAGTAGGTGATTTGCTTTTCTATCGTACCTATAAAAAAGGACCTTCGCACGTTGCTATTTATGCAGGAAATGGGCAGATAATCCATGCATCCTACAAGGCAAAGCGAGTTCAATATGATGCTTTTAATAAAAGATACTACAAACAGCGTTTTTTATATGCTAAGCGTATTGCTTTGAACGAACTAACCCCAACAGAAACACAAAACTAAATTCCCCCCTTTAACCTTAAAAAAAGCATAAATTAAGTTATTTGTAAGCTTAAGAAGATATACTTCCATCAATTAAACAAGCATTTTATATGTGATGTTAAGAAAATTACTTGAAAGGTTCAAGAATGAAATTTACGAAAATTGCTACTCCTGAACAAATCGATCAAAAATGGGTTTTGATTGATGCTGAAGGTAAAACTTTTGGTCGTATTATTACTGAAGTAGCAACAATACTTCGTGGTAAAAACAAGCCATGTTTTACTCCAAATATCGACTGTGGTGACTATGTAGTAGTTGTTAACGCTTCTAAAGCAAAGTTCAACGGTCTTGG
>DKFQ01000094.1:37204-38879 GCA_002452425.1 Sulfurimonas sp. UBA6792
AAGATGACTGAGCTTTTAGAAAAAAATCCTGAGAAGCTTTACAAACTAGCTACTCGCGGTATGCTTCCTAAAACAAAGCTTGGCGCTAAAATGATTAAAAAATTAAAAATTTATGCAGGTGCTGAGCATCCTCACACTGCACAATTAGCTAAGTAAGGATAAACTATATGAAAAAAGTATATGCAACAGGACGCCGTAAGTCGTCAATAGCAAAAGTATGGTTAACTCCAGGTAATGGTAGCATGAGTATTAATGGTCTTTCGTTAGACGCATGGTTGGGTGGACTTGAAGCAAAAAAACTTCGTGTAAAGCAGCCTTTGGCTCTAACAAAACAAGATGCTTCTGTTAATATCGTAGCTACTGTACTTGGTGGTGGTTTTGGTGGTCAAGCTGACGCTCTTCGCCATGGTATTTCTCGTGCATTAGTACGTTTTAACCCAGAGTTAAAAGCTATCCTTAAACCTGAAGGCATGATGACACGTGATTCACGTATCGTTGAGCGTAAAAAGCCAGGTAAGCGTAAAGCTCGTCGTTCTCGCCAGTTCTCTAAGCGTTAATCGCCTCAAGAACTTTTTTATCAGTGCTTTTTGCACTGGTATCTCCTCCTTTAAAATTTTCCTTTCGATAACTTTGCTATAATCACTAGAAAAAGAGTACTTTTGCGCTACTTCCTATTTCTGTTTTTATCATTACATCTTGTAGCTTCCACGCTTCATCTTGCAACTTCAACCAATCCATCAAGACTAAACCCCATCTTAGCAACTGATTCAAGTTCTTCAGAGATAGCGGGCTTTTTGTTCAACGGACTTGTAAAATATGACAAAAATTTATCGACCATTGTTGGCGATTTGGCAAAGAGTTTTTACTTTGAAGATGATAAAACACTTATTTTTAAACTACATGAAAACGTCAAGTGGCATGACGGCGAAAAAATGGGCGCAAGTGATGTTGTTTTTACATATAACGTACTTATATCATCAAAAATAAGTTCTCCTTACAGCGCCAATTTTCGTTTTGTACAGAGCGTGGAAGCAGTAGATGAACTCACAGTAAGGGTAAAATATAAAGAGCCCTATTTTAAAGCACTTGAGATTTGGATGATGGGTATCTTGCCACAGCATCTGCTCAAAGAGGAGCAAAATCTTATGAACTCCTCTTTTAACACAAAACCCATCGGCACAGGTGCATACAAACTCGCGCAGCTAGAGCACTCCAAAAATATTTTGCTTGAAGCATTTGATGGCTACTTTGAGGGGCGTGCCAAGATTGATACCATCTCGTTTCATGTTATCGCAGACCCTATGACACGTTTTTTGATGCTCAAATCCGGTGAACTCGACGTTGGAAGCATTGAGCCAATGCAGTATGAGAGACAGCTAAATAGTGATTTTTTTGAAAAATTTAACATTTATGAAAATATCTCGCAATCTTACACCTATCTTGGTTTCAATCTACGCAACGAAAAGTTTCAAAATCCAAAAGTAAGAGAGGCTCTCTCTTTAGCCATTAACAGAGAAGAGTTGACAAATATCCTCTTCTTTAGCCATGCAAAGGTGTGCACGGGTCCATTTCTGCCAAACACACCGGCATTTAATACCACTGTTGACGGCAGTGCGGCAATGAAAGTGTCCGGCATGCAGGATACATCGCTTAACGGTTTCTGGGGCTGGCTGGT
>DKFQ01000149.1:0-4000 GCA_002452425.1 Sulfurimonas sp. UBA6792
CTACTAAAAGTGTTGCTATTTTTCTCATTTTTCTTCTCCGTTTGCTAGTTTTTCAAGTGCGAAAATACGCTCGTTTCGCTTGTTTATAGTCTGTTGTAGCTGTAGTATCTTTTGAATCTGCTCTGATTGTTTGATGATGACATCACTCATAGAGGAGAGTTTTTCCCTATATCTCGCCTCATAGTTGTTGTAAATCGCATCTGCTAAAAGAAGCTCATTTTTGAGGGACTCTATATCTTTGCCAAGGCTCTCTATCTCAGTTCTTATCTTTTGGATTTGAAGCTCGATGCCGCTGTTTGCAAGAGCGACTTGCGATTTTGTTTTCATATATTCAAGGCGAGATTTTTCAATGTTCGCACCATCGATGCCACCGTTGAAGAGATTGAACGTAAGTCGTGCTCCAAGGGTGTAGGATTGGTGATCTTCGGCATGGTTTAAGAACTTATCATCCGCAGTAGCAACCTCCGCAAAAGCTCCAACCATAGGGTAGTAAGAGGATTTTGCAACATCAATCATGCTTTTTTTGACGGCAAGTCCGTTGTTCGCCTTTTGGATATCAAGATTGTTTTGGAGTATCTCGCTGTTTGAGAGGGCTGGTGCTGTAATCTCAAGTGAAGGTGTCTGGATGGAAGTCACTTTTTGGTTGAGTAAAAAGCTGATGTAGTGGTAAAGCAGCTCTTTGTTGGATTCCATCTGAGAGAGAAGTCGCTCTACATTTCCCTTTTTTGCTTGGACTTCAAGTAAATCGACTTTTTTTGCGTACCCAACTTCAATCATCTCTTTTGTCATCGTCTCTAAAGTCTCTATATTTTTCAATATGACTTTTAAATTTCTCATAGAATCATCAAGAAGCGCCATATCATAGAAACTTTTTCTTAGCTCATAAATCTTTTCGCTCATCACTTGAGACTTCTCAAGTTTTTTGATTTTTATGACAGACTCCATAATCTCTTCATAGCCTGATATCTTAAAGCCCGTAAAGAGCGGAACTTCATACTTTAGTTTGCTTTGGAAGTAGTTTCTTGCGTCTGGGTAGTTTAAGTCGTTTGGCGGTGTAGTGTAGTCTGGATTTCCAGCCATAAAGTTATCCATAAACTCTTTTGCCCCAAAATCCCCAAAATTAGCCTCACGTGAACTAAGTTTAAAACCAAAGACATTTCCAGCATCATCAGAATTTGCGAAATCTTGGATAAAGTCAAGTTTACCGTAGTGGTTGCCGGAAGCAACTTTTGCATCTTGAAGCGCACTCTCTATATCGATGTTGGCGGCTTCAATTTCTAAGTTTTGTGCTTTGAGCAGCTCAATGCCCTTTTGGAGGTCAATCGTCTGGGATGCACTGACTCCAGACGTACCAAAAAAGAGCGTTATAGTAAAAAAAGCAGATAAATATTTCATAAGCATTTTTCTCCTTAAAATTAAGTTCAAATAATAACATATATTTTGTTTTATTATAATGATAATTTGAATTCTATGTATTTTATTATAATTTGTATAAAAAAGTCATTACCTCTCTATAAGATAAGTTTTTAGAGAAGTTTGAGCGCTATGAGAAGATACTTTTGGTTGAACTGGTTAATCATTTCAGAGTCTTTCATCATCATCTTGAGCGCTTCAAATGAGGAGTACTGTTTTCTATGTGGTCTTACACTTGTTAGTGCATCAAAGACATCACATATGCTCAAGATAGAAGCAAAATCACTCATCTCGGTCTTTGTAAGGTTGTTTGGATAACCGCTGCCATCGTAGCGTTCATGGTGGTGCATGATGGCATCTAGGATGTAAGGGTCGTGAATCTTGTTTTGTTTGACGATTTCAACACTATACTGTGAGTGTTTTTGTACGCTTTTACTCTCTGATTCGCTTAGTCGCGTTGTTTTTTCAATCACTGTATGGTCTATCTTTTTAAGACCTACATCGTGCAAGAGTGCTGCTGTGCCAAGTTGTAAGAGTTGCGCATCACTAAATTGAAGTTTGTTGCCGAGGATGAGAGCGTAGATGGCAACATGGAGCGAGTGGTTTGCCAAAGCATCGTTGTTGATAAAATGAGGCATGGTGTTTCTTGCAAGGTCCGCATCATGCTTGATAAGATAGATAATTGATTTGATAATCAATGCGACGCAATTGGCATGTATTTTGTTCTCAGGACTACTCATAAACATATCAAAAAGTTGTTCGGTAACATCATAAAGGAGTGCTACTCTTTTTTTTGGGTTGTCTCTGTTGTGGCGTATGTAGTATTTGAGGCTCTCACACGAGAGAATTTGTTTTGCTTCATCCATTTTTGCTATATAGAGTGCTTCTTGATTTTTTAGTTTTGCGTGGAGTGCCTCAGAGATAAGCGTGCCCGCTTCAATGATGATAATATACTCTGCACTCTTTTTTATATAGATATTATAAGGAATAATTTCACCAACTTTAATGGTGTTTATGTCCAAATGAGTATAAAGATGAGAGTGATCTAGCTTTGTTTTTATGATTTTCATTGGCGGAATTATAACAGTCAAATCTTAGAATAAATCTATAGCTAAAGCAATTTTTTGCTAAAATTTCATTTTTAGACAAAGGCAACAAAATGCAGATAATAGTTGATTCTCTTCGCAAAAAAGGTAAACTTTATAAAAAAATGCAAGAGATAGCCCCAAGCGAACTTGGCATAAGAAACAAGATAAAAATATACAAGGCTACAGATGTCAGCGGCTATTTTTGGTCGATTTTTGCTATAAGCCAAAAGAGCAAACTGCTTATGAAAGATGTACATAAGTTTGAAGAGATTTATGCAAAACTCACGCTCTACATGGGACACAACTTCAAACATAGAGTTCTCTTTATCGATGCGCCGCTCTGTTCAAAGGCAAAAGAGGCATTTTTGCAGCAGGGCTGGAAAATCCACTAATGCTTCTTTGCGATATCGGCAACACAACCTACCATTTTTTCGATGAAAAAAAATCCTACAAAGAGGATGCAAAATTCTTTAACCCGCTTCTTATAAATGAGAGAGTTTTTTATATTTGTGTCAATGCAGAGGTTAAAGAGCGCATAAAGCCTCTTGAAAACTGGGTTGATTTGTCTCTTTATGTTGATAGAAAAAAGTATTATGATACGATGGGAATTGATAGGATTATGGCGTGTGAGGCGATTGCGAATGGTGTGGTTGTGGACGTGGGAAGTGCCATCACCGTGGATAGGGTAAGAGAGGGCGTGTTTGAAGGCGGTTTTATCTATGCAGGGGTAAGGGCGATGCAGAGTTGTTACAAAAACATCTCTGTGGCACTTGAGTACTCATTTAACTTTGAGCTTGATTTGGATAAAATGCCAAAAAATTCCCGTGATGCCATCAGTTATGGTTATCTGAAGCCATTTTGCGCTGAAGTACTCTCTTATGGCATGCCGATATATCTCACAGGCGGCGATGCAAAGCTTTTTGAGAGGTTTTTTGCAGATGCGGTTGTGGATGATACACTGCTTTTTAAAGGGATGAAAAATATTATGAAAAAGGCTAATTTATGCTAACAGTTGCACTTCCAAAAGGTCGTATCGCAAAAGAGACGCTGGAGATTTTTGAGACTATCTTTGGAGAGGGTTTTGCGTTTGATGATAGAAAACTCATCTTAGAGACACCGAAATTTCGTTTTTTGCTTGTTAGAAATCAGGATGTTGCAACCTATGTTTTTCATCAAGCCGCAGATATCGGTGTCGTGGGGCTTGATACGCTAGAAGAGCAGGGGCTTGATGTTATCAGACTTCTTGATTTGAAACGAGGTATCTGCAAGGTGGCTATCGGGATGAAAAAGGGCGAGAAGTTTGACCTAGACAAGCCTGAAATCAAAGTAGCAACAAAGATGGTAAACATCACAAAACGCTACTTTGAAGAGCGTGCGGTCTCTGTTGATATCATCAAACTTTATGGCTCTATCGAACTCGCACCACTTATAGGGCTTGCGGACATGATAGTAGATGTGGTTGAAACGGGTGCGACTATGAAGCAAAACGGTTTGGAAGT
>DKFQ01000149.1:4079-7061 GCA_002452425.1 Sulfurimonas sp. UBA6792
AATCTTGACCTTTACGCAAAAGCCGAACATCTTCTTGGCATAGAAGAGGCGACGGAAGCGCTTTATGACCTCTACCGCTCTGAGTTGGACGAGTATGCGGTAAAAACGCTTTTAGACATCGGTTGCGGGCGTGGTGGATTTATGCAGCGTATGCAGAGTGACGGTGTTGTCTGCAAAGGAATCGACCTTAGTGCCGTGATGGTGGAAGAGTGCAGAGCGGTTGGTTTGGATGCCGAGTGTGTTGATGTAAGCCAAGTCGGCGGAAAATATGATGCCGTCGTGGCTATCTTTGATGTGCTTAACTTTTTAAATGAAGAGGAGCTTTTGCTCTTTTTGGACGCAGTTGCGCAGAGACTGAATGATGATGGGGTTTTTATAGCAGATATCAACACGCTTTATGGTTTTAGAGATGTGGCGGAAGGTACGATGAGCAGTGAAAACGAGAGTGAGTTTCTCGTTGTCGATGCCGTTTTTGAGGATGAGAAGCTCTTTACAAAGTTCACTCTCTTTGAAAAAGAGGAGAGTGGAAAATACATAAAGTACCAAGATACCATCGTGCAGTATTTTCATAAACTAAAACTCTTTGAGAAGCTCCCGAAACTCAAACTTATAGACAAACAGACTTTTTCACTTTACGATACAAAAGACAAAACGCTTCTTATCTTTAAAAAGCGTTAGGTTTACTCCATCCACGTCAAAAACTCTATGGTAAAGACAGCTCCATCTTTAGAGTTGGAAGCTGTGATGACGCCACCATTTTTTTCTACTAAAATTTTTGCAAAGTAAAGACCCACACTTGCATCATCGCGCAAATGTGCAGGAAGTTGGCAAGATAAAAATATCTCTTCAAAAGATTTTCCCTGTATGCCGCCGCCATTATCGCTAACGCTTATCTTTTGGTTTTCTATGGCGATGTGAATCTCAGGGTTGATGGTGTTTCTGAGTTTTAAAATCTCTCGTGCATTGTTTAAAAGAGTGAAGATGACTTGAGAGAACTCATTTGGATTGCCAAAGACATTTTCATTTTCGTGGGAGATAATATAGATTTTGATATCATCAAAGTAGAATGTTCCCTCAACGATAGTGAGAATTTCAATGACGGCATCTGTAAGGGAGAAAGATTTTTTGTTGGAAGAAGGTCTGTAGAAATTTTGGAATGTGTCGATGGTTTCACCCATAAACTCGATGATATCTCCTGCTTTTATAAGAAATTTTAAAAACTCATCTTTGTCGCATACATCGGGAGATTCAAGTTTTGTTTTTGAGAGGTTGTTGATAGAGCTCAGTGATGCAAGTGGCTGTTTCCACTGATGTGCGATGTGCATCAAGAGCTCACCCAAAGCTGCTTGTTTGGACTGTTGGTACATCATCTGCTCTTTTATCTTGTTTTTTTGCACCTCTTCTTGCACTCTTACTTCAAGATTTTTCTCATACGCTCTTAGTGCAAGGTGTGTTTTTACTCTTGAGAGAAGCTCATCGATGTAAAATGGCTTTGCGATGTAGTCCACACCACCTGCCTCAAATCCTCTTTTGATATCCTCTTGAGAGTTGTTTGCACTTAAAAAAATGATAGGAATATGAAGCTTTTTTGGCTCTTGTTTTAAGAAACGGCACACTTCAAGACCATTGACTTCAGGCATCATAATATCAAGAAGAATAAGGTCAATCGCATCTTCTCGCATCGCTATCTCTATAGCCTCTTTGCCGCCAGTGGCTTTGAGAAGATGATACTCACTCAACAACTCTACAAGTATGTCAATGTTGTACTCTACATCATCTACGAGAAGTATGGTCTGTTTTTGCTGCATGGAACACCTTTTGAAATCTATTTCTTATTATATCTTTTTTTGTGGGAAAATAATTATCTCACTTATCTCAGCAGTTGCTCCAAGACGCATCGGAGGACCCCAAAATCCTGTTCCTTTGTTGACATAAATCTGTAGCTTTTCGTTGTGTTTATAGAGTCCACTGATATAAGGCTGCTGGAGTTTTACCAGAAATCTAAACGGATAGAGCTGTCCGCCGTGAGTGTGCCCACTTAGCATCAAATCCACCCCATCAAAAACCTCTTCTATAAACTTTGGTTGGTGTGCTAAAAGCACCGTTGGGCTGTTTTGAGTTTTGTGAAGCGCTTTTTGTAAATCCGGCATATGGCTTTTGAGCCTATACCCTATGATGTCATAGACACCTGCAAGATAAAATCCCTCTCCTTCCGCCCCGATATAGATATTTTCGTTTTCTAAAACTCTAATGCCAAGAGATTTTACGCTTTGTAAAATTGTCTTGATGCCATGAAAATATTCGTGATTACCCACGACATAGTAGGTTCCAAAGGTGGAGTTGAAATTTTTTAAGGCACTCAGTGCCTCCTTGGCTTTGGAGACATCAATATCTATCAAATCGCCTGTGATAACAACGATGTCTGGATGCAGCGCATTGACCTTTTGCACAATCGTTTTGATAAAATCCTCATCAATCAAACCGCCGATATGAATGTCGCTTATCTGTGCGATAGTGTAGGGTTTTTTAAGCTCTTTGATGTGGACATGAACCCTCTGAACCTCTATAAATCTTGCCTCGTATAAAGAGCGCAAACTTAGTGCTGTTGCAGCTGCAAAAGAGGAGATATCGAGTGTTTTTTTGAAAAAGTTTCTGCGTGATTGTGAGAGTGGAACAAGTTGCAGCAGCGACCTTGAGATATCATAAACAACGGCTGTACAAAAGAGTAAAAATAGCACGCCAATGGGGATAGAGAAGAGAAAGTAGAGCCAGTTTGGGATGTGAAGAGAGTAGCGTGCAAGCATATAGCCTGCAATACCAAAGAGATTTGTAAGTAAAAAGATATAAAAAAAGAGTTTTGTTTTTTCTGAGATATCTAGTTTTTGAACAAAACGTCTCCAGATATAGAGATGCAGTAAGATAAAAACGCCTAAAAATGCACTAAAAAAGAGGATATGATTCATACCGTAAAGTATAGCATTA
>DKFQ01000149.1:7118-10847 GCA_002452425.1 Sulfurimonas sp. UBA6792
TTTAGTAGCTGTGTTGATGGCGTTCACACTTCTCTCTAGTGCAAATGCGAGTGAAAAAACAGGATGTGTGCTAGCGCAAAGTGGTGATGTTGAGGTAAGTTGGATAGGGTATAAAACGCCTAAAAAAGTAGGTGTGGGCGGGGTTTTTGATAAGGTTGCTTATACACCGGTTACAAAAGAGGGAGAGAACTTTCGCTCTATTTTGGTAGGGTCGTCTGTTGTTATCGATAGTTCAAGCGTAAACTCAAAACATGCAGACCGTGATGCAAAACTTGCTAAATTTTTCTTTGGCATGATGAAAGACAAAAACATCAACGCAAAAATCGTTGATATCAAGGCTGATCCTAGAGTCAAAGATGCACCAAGAACGGGTGTTGTAGATGTAGAGATAGAGATGAACGGTGTGAAAAAAGTTGTTCCGATGACATATAGTTTTGCTAATGAGACTTTTGAGGCAAAAGGGAGTATAGACATCTTAGATTTTCAAGCAAACAGCGCGCTTAAAGGCATCAACGAGGCGTGTTTTGACCTGCATGAAGGAAAAACATGGAGCGAAGCAGGGATTGGCTTTAAGATGAAAATCCTAGCGACACTTTGTAAGACTAAGTAGTAAAATTTAGAGCACTCTTGATAGCGTTCCTATAGCTAAGAGTGCTTGCTTTGCCTTGATAGGCGATGTCAAACGCCGTTCCGTGATCTACTGAGGTTCTGATGATAGGCAGGTTTAGCGAAACATTGATGCTCTCATCAAAGTAGAGTGCTTTTAGCGGTGCTAAACCTTGGTCGTGGTACATGGCGACAAAGTGGGAAAATCTCTCTCGTCCATGTGGTGTAAAAGCAGTGTCTGGAACAAGTGCGCCGACAAACGTCTCTTCGCCGATACTCTTGTTTGCTTCTTCTATCGCCGTTTCTATAACTCTCTCCTCATCTCCCAAAACGCCGTTATCTCCCGCATGAGGATTTAGCCCTAAAACGCCAAATTGTTTTTCGGGAATGGCTCTGTTTAAGTCAAGAAAAAAGCGTAAAAGTCCATCTTTGGTGATGTTATCTGCCACTTCTCTTAAAGGGATATGTTCGGTGTAGAGTGCGACAAAGAGTTTTTCGCACCCAAGCATCATAATGGCATCTTTTTTAAAGTAGTCACGAAGCAAATCTGTATGCCCTTTGTACTTCAAGCCACAGAGCATCCACGCCTCTTTGTGGATAGGAAGTGTGACAACAGCATCTGCTTTTTTTGTCTCGCACAGTTTGATGGCACTTAAAAATGAGTCGTAAGAGTATTTTCCTGCATCCGCATCGACACACCCCTCTTTGATGTTAAAACTGCCTGCAACTTCAACTATCTCAAAATCAGCTGGCGGAGTGATATCCAAAAGTTCGCAAGCCTGATGAAGCATGTAGGAGTTGATGCAGTAGAGTGGTTTGCATATCTTTGCGACCTCCGCATGTGCTTTGAGTGCTATCTCAATTCCAACACCGTTTAAGTCGCCTATGCTTATGGCTATGGTTTTTTTCATCTCGTTGTAAGTCTCTTCATCTCTCTAACTGCCTCTGCCAGACCGCTAAATACGCTTTTTGCTATGATGCTTTGACCTATGTTTAGTTCTGTGATTTCGGTGATTTTCATCATCTCATGAACATTGTGGTAGTTTAGCCCGTGTCCTGCGGCTACTTCAAGTCCTATCTTTTTGGCATGTTTTGCCGCCTCTGTGATGGCTGAGATAGACTTTTCAAGTCTTATGGAGAGTTCATAGCGGGGAAGTTCTAACTCTTTTACAGAATGATTTGAGTATTTTAGCGATGAGTTTAGCATGGCAAAGATATTTGCAAAACTTCCCGTGTGAAGCTCTACCATCTCTGCACCCAGAGCTTTTGACTTCTCAACTGCTTCGATGGTCGGGTCGATAAAGAGCGAAACGGGGATGATATAGTCATGGAGAAGTTCGATGGCATAAGCTATCTCATCTTCATAGCCAAAAACATCAAGTCCACCCTCGGTGGTTACTTCCTCTCTTTTTTCAGGAACTAGCGTTGCGCGGTGCGGCTTGAGGTCTGTGACAATCTCTAAAATGTTTTTGTTGATGGAACACTCCAAGTTTACGGGCAGGGCAGAGTGCTTCATGATAGAATAGGCATCCGCATCTTGTATATGTCTTCTGTCTTCTCTAAGATGGATGGTTATCTGGTCTGCTCCGCTTTGGCATGCAACAAAAAGTGCATTTAAAATATCGGGATCATTGACCTTTCTCGCCTCTCGCAAAACCGCTATATGGTCTATGTTTACGCCAAGTTTCATGCTGCTCATTATTTGTTTCTGTGCATAGGATGTTGGTAATCATTTCTCTCACACCCGCTCATCGCAACCATCATTCCAAGTGCTAAAAATGTAATAAATATAATTTTTTTCATCATCAATCCCTTAAAAAGTTTTTGAAATTATAGCATCGATTTCGTTGATGTTCTTTGTGACGGCAAAGCAGCTTTTGCTACCGCAAATCATAAATCCATCATCGTCTGAGGCTTTTTTAAGTACAAACGGATAGGCAAGCGAGGCAAGGGCAGTGCTGTTTGCTTCAAGGTTTCGTATGTTTGACTTGACAACCCTGTCGCCTCGTACATAACGCAAAGTTTGACGAAGCATGGCAGGATAGATTATAGGGCGTCGTCCCAGCTCATAAGAGTTGTACTCTAGTGTTTTAAAGGCAAAATGGGTGTATTTTTCATCTTCTAGCAGTGTGCCAAGAGAGAGTAGAACATCGACGATTACGGCTACAGAGCTTGTGTAGGTGTTGTCCGAAATCTCCGCTTTTGTCTCAAAATCGCCTCTGCTAAAACTCCACACTCCTTTGTTGTAAAACTTCTCCAGTGCCGTGTTTGCGAAGTGTTGCGCACGGATGAGGTAGAGTTCATCGCTAGTTGCGTCAAATGCTTCAATGAGTGCCTGAGACAAAAAGGCGTAATCCTCCAAAAACGCCTCTACTTTTGGGGTTTTGTGGATAAGCGTGGTGTGATAGAGTGTACCATCGACAAACATACTCTCTAAAAGCGCATCAAGTGCGGTAATGGCTCTTTGTTTGTAGCGTGCATCGACTTTGCCTAAGAGGAAGAGTGCTTTTATCATCATGCCAGACCATGAAGTCTGGATTTTTTTGTCCACAAACGGGTACTCTCTTTTAGCTCTTATGTTTTGAAGCGTGCTTTTGATGCTCTCAAAATCCCTCGGCGGTGTGCCATTTCTAAATCTGATGATATTTTTGCCCTCAAAGTTACCGTTTTTACTCACGCTTAACTCTTCTAAAACTTCTTTGTCAAGTGTGGAGAGTTCATCGTAGCTGTAGGTGTAGTAAGTTCCCTCCTCGCCCTCGCTGTCGGCATCGCTCGCACTATACATGAGATTGTCTTGGCTCATATGGTTGTGCCAAAAGTCGGCAATCTCTCTTGCTATGCGCAGAAAATCCTCATCTTTATAGGCAAGATAGGCGTTTGTGTAGAGTTCGCAAAGCAGGGCGTTATCGTAGAGCATCTTCTCAAAGTGAGGAACAAGCCACTTTTCATCCACGCTGTAGCGGCAAAATCCGCCATCGACGACATCATACATACCCCCTTTTTTCATCTGCTCCAAAGTGTTGATAACCATCGCTTTTGCAGCCTTGTCGCCGTAGAGTTTGTCTATGACAAGAAGCGTGTTAAGCGTGGAGGCGTGCGGGAACTTTGGTGCAACGGAAAAAC
>DKFQ01000022.1 GCA_002452425.1 Sulfurimonas sp. UBA6792
TCTTGCACCTCTTCAATCGTCTCTTGAACCTGTTTGTTCATAGCAATATAGTTTGGAATCTGCTTGAAGAGCTCGTTTTTATCGATAAGTTGGTTGATGGTTCTAAAATCTCGCTTTTGAATCGCCTTTAGGAGGGCTACAAACTCTCTGTTTTGTGTAAGTAGAAGCTTGATAAGAGGCTTTTTTGAAAGTACGGTGCTATACTGCGCCAAAAGCGCTTTGGCACTCTCAAGATTGTTTTGAAGAATATGTCTTTGCGCATTTGAAAAAGCGAGCTTAAAAATCTGCTCCATTTTATGATACTGTAGCGTCTGCTTAAGAGGTTCATATTTTGAGCACATCGCATAGGCAAGAGGATATTTTTTTTCTAAAAAGAGTGCTTGAAATCGTAGGTAGTGTTTAAAAGCGTCAAAGAGCTCTCTGATTTTGGTCTGTTTAGACGGAATATCTTTGTAAAGATTTAAAATCTGTATCGCCAGTGCATTGTTTTGGTTGATAAGTGCTTTTGTAGCGTTCTCATAACTCTTCTCAAACTTCTCTTCAAGCATCTTATGTTCATAAGAACCTTGAAGCATGGGTTCTTTTGCTATAAGTTTAAATGCTTCTGCGAGGGAGTTATGCAGGATAAGAGAGCGAAGCTTTGCGATACCCGGAAGAGCGACATTGACGATTTTGTTGTTTTCAAGAGCAACGACTAGAGAATCAGCACTGCTCATTACTACTCTATTTATCGGTGTCTCAAACTCTATGTATCTGCTATGCGTGATTTTGTAGTTTTGGATATCAATGATGATGACCGTGTTAGATTTGCCAATGACCATGACATAGTTGGGATTTGGCATAACTAAAAGCTGTTTAATGCCAAGCAGCGGTGTTTTAATGCTTTTATATATGTGGTGATTGTCAAGCAAGATGACATCAACGCTTCCATCACTGCTTCCCACAAGAAGTCTTTTTTCATCTAAAAAACAGAGTGCATCAGCTCTGTTTTTACTATGTGTCAAAACATCTTTACTTGCCTGTGTATAAAAATCAATGATAAAAATAGCACCACCATAGCCACTGCAGGCAAACTGATTTTTATGAAAAGCAAACGCGCTGACAAAGTTTTTTTCCTCTTTTGTTTTGAGAGGGTTTTTTTCTCTCTCATAGGGAAAAGAGCAGAGTCTTGAGAGAAGTTGTGACTGATTTGTTTTGTACTGAAGTACTCTTCCGTTTTTTGTTCCAACAACAATGTAGTTTGATGTTGGATCAAAACTGATGATTTGAATCTCTTCATCATATGTCTCAATCGTCTGGAGAAGCTCTTTGGTTTCTATGTCTATGATGTAGAGAAATGGGGTGTTTGCAAAGGCAAAATAGTGAGCGTTTGGACTAAAAGCCGAGGCAGTGACGGAGGAGTTTAAAGAAATATTTGCAATGCTTTTTCTGATTTCGCATGCGCTAAGGTCAAAGATTTTTATGCCATGTAACAGCGTACTATACGCCACGAGCGCATCACTCAGCATAGTTAAAGCAGTAATATCAGATTTGGCACTTTGGCACTCATATATCTTAAGCATAAAATATTATAGATAAAAAAAGTAGTATTTGAACTGAAAGTTAGTTGTGATGGGAGTAGAGATGAGGTTTGAGCCATAAAAAATGGCTCAATTATTTTAGAAGTCTAAAGCTTCTATTTCAGAGTAAGCCTTCATAAGGTGTTTACCCATCTGCCCTTCGTATGCATCCCATTTGTGGTACGCTTTGAGTTGCTCATGTACTTCTGGTTTGATTTCATAGCTCTCAACGCCATCTTTATACGCTTTTTGCGCCCCTGCAGCAACGATTTTGAGATATGTCAAGAAAGGTTCAACCGTCTTTTTTGGGTCTTTTCCTGAAGGACCATGCCCTGGAACGTAGAGTGCATACTTCTTAAAGCCATCTTCTTGTTTCATAATCTTCTCTAAAAGTTTGATGTTTTCAAGAATACTTGATGATTCATCAAACGCTCCAAAGCGGTTTGTGATAAGGTTATCGCCGATAAAGAGTGTGTTAGAGTTAACATGCTCTATAAGTATATCGGTGTCAGTATGTCCGCCGATAAAGTGACGCATGATAAATGTTTGCCCATCTACTTCAACAGTTTGTTTGTTTTCTATGCCTTGCGTTGGAAAGGTAAAAGGTTTAGTTCCCTCTAAATTTCCCGTAAGTCTGTCCAAAATACCATACCATGTCTCAGCAGAGTTGTCTTTTACCTGCTCAATCATATAAGTGAGCGCGTAAATTGGTGTATTTGGGTATTTTTCTAAGATATTTTTATTTGCAAACCAGTGATCACCATGCTTATGTGTGTTAAAAACTGCAATAATAGGCTTTTTGCTTACCTTTTCAATTTCAGCAAGTATCTTTTTACCAACATTGTAGTTTCCACCCGGATCGATAACAATAAGCCCGTTTTTACTCTCAATGATGGCAGGATTGTTCATAAAGCCCTCATTCTCTTTGCTTGGCTCTTTTTCTGGTCCGTGCATAATATAGACATTTTCATGAGCTTTTTTAAACTCAAAGTTTCCTAATGTTCCGAGTGTAAAAGCATTGAGCGTGAGCGAAAATGCTATGACTGTTGAAGCTAAAAACACAATTTTTTTCATCGTATCTCCTATGATATATTGAGATTTATTATACTTGATGTAGGTTGAATTATCTATGTAAAAAGAGTAAATTTTGAAAAAAACAGAGTGAAAAAAGAGGAAATGAGTATAAAAATCCCACTTCTGCAGTTGCAGAAGCGAGGATTAGAAGCTTTTTAGCAAGATGGAACGTTTCCGCTGTCGCTTGCAAAGTTAAAGAAGAAGTCATAATAGTGAGGAAGAAACTTAGCATCCAAATCTTCATCTTTTGCTTTTGGACAGATAGTTTTAATCTCTTTTGCAAGATTTCCACTTTTGTTAAGTTCCTCCCACTCACTTTGAGAATGTTTTCCAGCCATAGCTGCACCACTTATGCCACATGCGTCTTTAAGTTTTTTAGAGTAGAGTTTTAGACCTTTGTCAGCATCTGCACTTGCAGTTACTGCACCAACACTTAATATTAAAGCCGCACTTAATGCAATTTTTACAATTTTTGTCATTGTATCTCCTTATAATTTGTAACATTTTATCTTATAAAAAATAAAACGAATATTTATTATAAAATTTATATATAATTTTTATGCATAGGTGTAACAATTTGTATAAGGAAGAGGCAAAAAATAAATATTTATATGGAAAAATAAGGCAAGAAGAGAAGAAGACGCAAGGAAAATCCCCTGCGCCAAAGTTTAAAAAATAGAGATTACGCTCTACCTGAGAGCATTCCGTACATTGTCATTGGCTTAAGTGCGTAAACTTTAAGTAACCACCAAATCCATCTCTCTTGTGTTGGGTCAAGTGGGAATGAAGGAGTTGGTTTTTTACTCCAGTCAAATTCAGCAAGCATAACTGTTCCAAGACCTGTGATAAGTGGACAAACTGTATATCCGCCGAATTTTGAAGGGAGAGCTTTTCCTTCGATTGCAGCTACTAAGTTCTCAACAACTACATGGTACTCTTTACGAGCAGAACCACCAGTTTTACCCATTGGAAGTGCAGCAACATCACCTAAAGACCATACATTTTTGTATGATGCATGCTGTAGTGTCTCTTTTTCAACTGGTACCCATCCTTGCATAGAACCAATAGCAGATTTTGCTACTACTTCTGGAGCGCCTTGTGGAGGTGTTACGTGGATGAAATCATACTTGAATGGGAACGCTTGGCTTTTTGTTACCATTGTGTACTCTTCTAAATCTTCATCGTACTCACCTTTTTCTTTCCACGTTTTTGTAAATGTTGCAACTTTACCATCAGTGTCTATTTCTGTAAGGTTGTAACCAAAGTTCCACTTAAAGCCTCTTTTTTCAAACTGCTTTGTGATTACTTCAGCATACTCTTTGATACCAAAAAGAGCGCCGCCAGCTGTGTTGAAAGTTAACTCAACTTTATCTGCAACCCCTGCTTTTGCTAAGTGAGCGTGTGTAAGGTACATGATTTTCATCGGAGCACCACCACATTTGATAGCAGTTGCTGGCATACTATAGAGAGCTTGAAGTTTTTCAGGTCCTGTGTGCGCTTTTGCTTTTGCTACTAACTCTTGGATACCTTTCCAAGTATCTTCTGCACCATCACGGAAGTAGATAGAGTAAGCCCCATTTTTACCGATTTTTTGTTTTACAACCGCATTGTCTGCACCTGAAGATGTGATAGAACCCTCTAAGCCTTTGATGCTGCCATAGTTAAGAACAAGACCAGTAGCAACAATCATATGGTCGTATGAAACTTCTTCTTTGCCATCTACAACAACTTTGTTGTTGTCTGGATCAAATGCAGTAACAGTCCCCTTGATAAGTTTCACGCCGCTTGGCACAAAATCATCTCTGTTATAAATAATATCTTTTTTGTCCCATACGCCCGCTGCAACAAGAGTTTGTCCCGGTTGGTACGATACAGATGTAGGATCTGGCTCGATAACCGTAACCTCAAGGTTTGATGCAGTGTTTCTGATAAGAGCAGCTGTACTCATACCTGCTAAACCACCACCAACGATAACGATTTTCCCTTTTGCACTGCTTGATGCACTTGCAGTTGTAGCACCAACTGTTGCACCTGCGATTACAGAAGCCGCAAGCGGAGACATCGTCAAATACTTAAGAGCCTCACGACGAGACATAATCTCTGGATGCTTGTCAACTTCATTCAAAATCTCTTCTAAGATTTTATTCTTTTTCATCTATTTTCCTTTTTTTGTGATAAAGTCTTCAATTCTACAAGTTTGATGCTTAAGGGAGTTTTAAATTGGTCTGTTTTACCCCTAAAATTCCCCAATTTATCGATTTTTTCCACTTTCATTTTTAATGCATAATTATATATTTTATTTATAATAAGTAGGGTTAATGATAGGTTTTTTGGCTATGCTTTGCGGATATGTTACTTTTTATTAGCTTTTTAGTATTACAAAAATTGAGAGAAGAATCTACCTCAAAGAGAGGCAGATAAATTTGTAGAATATTAGTATCTGTAGCTTACGAAAAATCTCAAATCTTGAGAGGTAAGATCTACTTTTGCAGGAGCTGTCCAACCGTTGCAGTTGAAGTTTGGTGTGTAGTCGTGTTGCGCATAAGTATATCTTACTTGCGATGGGAGGTACTTTACCCCAAAGAGATCAAAGTTCCAGTATGCTTCATATGCATCCCCGCGAACTGCGATTTTTGAACCGATAGCCGTATCTTCAGCCCATGTCATTGGTGTCCAGTTTTTTGAGCCATGGTTGTACTCAACGCCTAGTTTTCCAGCATCAGTTATCATATCTGGAATGATCACACCCGCCCAAAAAGAGTAACCGTTGGATGTACCGCCATCTGGCGAGCCAACAAGTGTGTAGCCATCTTTCGCATCATAACGCGTTGCTGCAACAGAAGCGATAGCTGTTGTATTGTCTAAAAAGTCATTAATTTCATCACCTATACCATTGATACGTGCTGAGAGTGCAAAAAGATCAGCTTTCCCTGCTGCTACGGCAGTTTTAGTCGTTGTAATATTTTTACCTTTTGTATCAAAGATATGCGCCCATTGTGTCATCACTTCGTACTGCCCGTTGTTGTAAAGACTTACAGGCATAACGAAGAAGTCCACATTTTCATCTTCTGCAGTTGTATCTATGTCTGCAAATGGAATGACATTGCCATTGGTTCCGTTTGTACCATAAACATTAACCATTTCTCCTGTATGTGCTCTTCCAAGAACAAACTTGACATAAGAGCCTTGAACAAAACGGTCAAAATTGAGCATTGTCATAACGCCGTTGACTTCCATGTTTGTTATGTGTGATAAAGGTGATCCCTCTTCGGACTCATTTTGTCTTGTGCTCTCCAAAAAGCCCATGCTTGATGTTCTTCTTCCGATACTAAAAGTGATAGGCTGCGCGCCAATTTTGTCAGAGTAAACAAAATAACCCTCTTTAAGGCGCATAACACTATCTGCTGCTTTTGAGCTTGCAGACCAATCTTTTAAAGGCGCATCTTCTACATAAAGATGTGAACCCCATGTGGAGTAGATAGCAAGTTTGCCTTTAAATGTTAGTTTTTCCATCGGAGATGCTGCCATCGTGAGGTAGAGTCTGCTTGAGAGAAGTGAGCCGTTTCTAAATGTTTGTCCTGT
>DKFQ01000019.1 GCA_002452425.1 Sulfurimonas sp. UBA6792
TCTTAAGTACACGCAAAAGGATAAGTGCACCAGGTTTGATAACATCAAATCTGCTGTTTTTAATCCCAAGTTTTTTAAGACCATCTTCATCGGCATCTAGGATTTTTTCCAAAAAAAGTTCAAACTCTTTATAGTTTGGTGTGTAGGCGTGAAGTTTTTCTAGTGGGTGATTGCTGTTTGTTTGAATAGCATAGGAGATGGCTCTAAATGTTCCTCCTATGCCGATAAGACTTGTTGCATCAAGTGTGCTTAGTTTATCTAGTTCTGCATCAATGAGTTTTTTTGCACCATCAATGTTGTTAAAATCAAAAAAGAGCTCTTTTAGTCGTACAGTTCCAAGGTTGAGAGATATCTTTGAGAGGATATCTTTGTTGTGGATAAGAGAAAATTCTGTAGAACCTCCACCGATGTCGATGCTTAGAGCGTTTTGCTGCTGCGGCAAAAGGTTTGCACATGCGATAGCGCCAAGGTAAGCTTCTCTCTCTCCATCGATGACTTTGATAGCAAGACCTAAGCCGCTCTTTACTCTTTGGAGAAACTCTCCCTTGTTTGGAGCGTCGCGAAGCGCAGAAGTAGCAACACAAAGCGTTTTTCTTGCTTTAAAAGAGGCGATGATGCAGAGGAAATCTTCCAAAGCATCATAAGCTCTTTGCATAGGGACTTCTTGGAGGTTTCCGCCGTTTTGGTACGCGTTTTGGGATATCCTTACTCTGCTTTTGGCTTCATGAAGAATATGAAACGCAAAGCGAGAAGTTTTTTCATAGATAACCATTCTAGCCGAGTTAGAACCTATATCTATGACTGCTACACGTTTTGCCATAAAGAGGGTTAAAGCTCTTCTTCTTGGAGTTGTTTGTACTTGAACTGAAGTTCTGCAATAGACTCTACATTGTCTTTGTCAGGGATGATGCAGTCAACTGGGCACACAGAGATACAAGCAGGCTCATCATAGACACCAACGCACTCTGTACAACGATCTGGATCGATGAAGTAAATCGGGTCTCCCTCTTCAATAGCTATAGTTGGGCACTCTTCACGGCATGCATCACATGCAATACATTCATCACTAATTATTAAAGCCATCAAAATACCTCATAGTCAAATTTAAAGTGCCCGATTTATAGCGAAATAAAGCTTTATTATTTTTTAAACTAGGTATTATTGATGTTACGCACTAAAACGAACTCGTCCGTTTTAGTGGCAGTGACTAAAGTCCCTACAACCCCCTAAAGCTACGAAAAACAAGTTTTTCGAGATTTTCTTAAAACTTATTTAGTTTTAAGAAAGGAGACGTTTATCTACTTGGTAAAATACATGAAAGTTTTGAGTTGAGATTGAGTGATGCAACTGCTCCGTTTGTTCCATCTGTTCTGTTTTTGATACTTATCTTTGCACCCAGAGCATCAGCGGCACTTTTTGCCAAAAAGAGTCCAAGCCCGACACCTGGTTTGTTTCCCTCTCTCTTAAAAGGCGCAAACAAGTCAGAACTCTCATCTATCCCGCACCCCTCATCGATAACTTCTATAAGAAGTCCATAGCTGTTGAGGGAGCTTTTGAGATGTACGCTCTTCTCTTTTGGGGTAAATTTGAGTGCATTTTGGAGGAAATTTTGCACAATCTGGTTGAGAAGACTTACTTGCAAAATTGCCATAAAACCATCTGGTTCAAAGTGCATAGTAAGATTTTTACCCTCATTTTCAGCAAGGAGATGGAAATCATTTGCTTTTTGCTTTAAGAACTCTATCACATCTACCTCTCGAGGCTGTTCAAGCTGTGCAGCCTCTTGACGCCCGATGTTGAGTATGTTTGAGACGATAACATTCATCTCGTCAACTGTTTTGTTTGTTACTTTAAGTGCGTCTATATACTCTTCAGCGGAGCGTTTTTTGATAAGCGTTACTTGGTTTTTGAGTTTGATAACTGCAAGAGGGGTTTTGAGCTCATGGGCTGTTCCTATAAAGAGCTCTTTTTGGTACTTCACGAAGTTTTGGATTCTAGCGATAAGATGGTTGATGGTTGCACCAAGAGGTTCAAACTCCTCTGGAAGCTCCTCTACAACGATGGGGCGCATAAGGTGTTCGTTCATATTGGAGAGCTTGTTGCTAAGCGTTTTAACCGGAGCAACAAGCATCTTAGAGAGACCAATAGCGTAGAGTACAACAAGCAAAAATCCAGCAATATTGATGATAAAGATGTAGTTGAGTATTTGGTCTAAGAGTTTGCGCGTTGCTGATATCTCTTTTGTGATTTTTAAGTAGCTGAGTTCATCAAAGTTAAAAGGGTAAAGAAGTGTTAGGTAGGCTTTTTTATCTTTTGTTGTTTCATAAAAATCAAGGTCAATATGCTCTTTGTTAAGGTACATAATCTCGATGCTAAGCCCTAGATAGACATCTGGAGTAGGCACTTCTGAGCCGTAAACAGATTGGTTGGAAGCGGTGTTTTGTGCATAGACTAAAAGTTCTTGGTATTTTTCATCAATAATGGATTTTTCAATATAGAAGTAAAGCAATGAGGAAAAAATAAAAATGAGCGATGCAGAAGCGATGATAAGCTGAATTAAGAAACGCTGTCTGATACTTCTTTGTGAAAACATCTTTTACCTACAAATATAAATATGGCGATAATTGTATCAGATTAGAGAGGAAATAAAAAGGGGAATTGTTATACAAAAAGGGTGCTAGAACCCTTTGTTGTATGAAAATTAGTTGATTTCTTTTGGAAAACAGAAACGATAACCACGGCGGCGTACTGTTTCGATAGTTGTGATGTTTAAAGGTTTGTCCATTTTTTGTCTGATTTGGTTGATTGCAACCTCTATTACGTTTGGAGTAACAAGTTCTGGCTCTTCCCAGATAGCATCAAGAAGTTGTTCTTTAGATACGATTTGGTCACGGTGGCGTGCAAGGTGTGTTAAAACTTCAAAAGGCTTGCCTTTTAGTTCAATCTCTACCTCTTTGTAGGTGATTTTTTCCTCTTCAGGATTGATAATCAAATCATCAATTTCGATGATATTGCTTCCGCCAAAACGAAGACGCGCTTCTAGGCGTGCAACTAAAACATCAAAATCAAAAGGTTTTCTAATATAGTCATCAGCGCCGCTTCTTAGAGCTTCTATTTCGCTCTCATTGTCATCTCTAGCAGAGAGAACAACAACAACAGTTTTTGGAGTTTTTGATTTGATATCGCCGATAATGTCAACGCTGTTTCCATCCGGAAGCATCCAGTCCATCAGTACTAAATCGTAGTTACGAATATCAAGGTAATACTCTCCATCTTTGAGAGTTTCTACCACGTCACTTTGGTAACCGAATTCTTTAAGCCCTTCTGCGAGCATTTTGTTGAGTGTAACTTCATCTTCTATAATAAGAATGCGCATTTATTGTGTCCTATACGTGAATATTTTGGCGGAATCATATCATAATTTTAGGTTAATTTAAAGAAAATTTCAATTTTTTT
Organism: Sulfurimonas sp. UBA6792; assembly: GCA_002452425.1. Classification (GTDB taxonomy): domain Bacteria; phylum Campylobacterota; class Campylobacteria; order Campylobacterales; family Sulfurimonadaceae; genus Sulfurimonas. Next base: position 3,457 of record DKFQ01000019.1, read on the forward strand.
TAATAAATCTTTAACTTATATTTAAGATTGGAATTCGTAATAATTGCTAAGACCAACTTTGCAATCATCTAAAATGGAGGGTTTTATGATTTTGATAGTGAGGTTTTTTATGGCAGTAAACTCTGTGTGAAGTG
>DKFQ01000116.1 GCA_002452425.1 Sulfurimonas sp. UBA6792
TGGTGCGGATGAGAGGACTTGAACCTCCACACCTTACGGCACTAGATCCTAAGTCTAGCGTGTCTGCCATTTCACCACATCCGCACATGGTTTTTTAACAATAATAAAAGTGGTACGCCCTACACGATTCGAACGTGTGACCGATGCCTTAGAAGGGCATTGCTCTATCCAGCTGAGCTAAGGACGCATGCATTATAAAAAATGGTGCGCCCGATAGGACTCGAACCTATAACCGTCGGATCCGAAGTCCGAAACTCTATCCATTGAGCTACGGACGCTACAAAATTTATTGTTTATTAAGTTTTTGTTACTATCAAATGGGGTGGGATACGAGGCTCGAACTCGCGACCCCCAGTGCCACAAACTAGTGCTCTAACCAACTGAGCTAATCCCACCATATTTTTGTTTTTTAAAATGGTCGGGGTGAAAGGACTCGAACCTTCGGCCCCCTGGTCCCAAACCAGGTACTCTAACCATACTGAGCTACACCCCGACCTACACATTAACGCAACCTTACAGCTGATTAATGAGGCGAAATTATAGTTAATTAGAATTAAAATGTCAATAGCATTTGCGCAGATTTCTCAACAAACTTCTTGCAAACTCAAAACACACGCATCAATACCAATATAAAAAAGATTAAGCGTAGTTTGTTACAATAACATTTTAGGGATGCAAGGGGTTTTATTTTGAGTGATTTTTTGGGTAGCATAAACTCTTTTTTAGAGGCAGTTCTTTTTTTCGATATTTTTTTTGGCACGATAGAGGGTGCTAAGGTGCCGTTTTTGGTAGCGTGGCTTATCTCTGGCGGTATTTATCTCACTTTTTTGACAAAGTTTATCAACCTTCGCATGTTTAAACATGCATTTAACATCATACGCGGCAGGTACCGTACAGCTGAGGACGTTGGAGAGATTTCGCCATTTGGGGCGCTTACTACTGCTCTGAGTGCTACGGTTGGGCTTGGCAATATCGCTGGGGTTGCGCTTGCCGTCTCGCTGGGTGGTCCAGGGGCGACTTTTTGGATGATTGTGGCTGGTTTTTTGGGGATGAGTTTGAAGTTTACAGAGGTGACACTCTCGCTGCAACATAGAGTTTTTCTGCAAGATGGAAGTGTGATGGGCGGGGCGATGGAGTATCTCTCCCGTGGCTTAGCGCAAAAAGGGTATGTAAAATTTGGCAAAGTGCTTGCTCTCATTTTTGCACTGTTTATGATTAGTGGGGCTATCGGCGGGGGCAATATCTTTCAAGTCTCACAATCCCTTGGCGCGGTTTCGCAAGAAGTGCCTTTTTTTAAAGATTTCCCGATTATTTTTGGCTTTATAGTTACACTTTTTGTCGGTTTTGTCATCATAGGCGGTGTCACGCGCATCGCTAAAATCACAGAATTTCTTGTTCCTATCATGGCCATTATCTACATTAGCGCCTCTTTATGGATACTTGCGTACCATTTTGAAAAGCTTGACGATGCCATCGCTATTATATTTCATGAGGCATTTTCTACAAGCGCACTTTATGGCGGTGTGGCGGGTGCTATCGTTCAGGGGTTTCAAAGGGCGGTTTTCTCAAGCGAGGCGGGCATCGGCTCTTCACCCGTCGCCCATGCACCTGTCAAGACAAAATACGCCGTGCGTCAGGGCATCGTAGCGCTTTATGAGCCTTTTATAGACACTGTTGTCATCTGCACCATGACCGCGCTTGTCATCGTTATAACAGGTGTTTATGCGCATGATGGGGCGTATGCTGCGCTTATAGAGGCAAAGCAGGGAGCGGCGCTTACGAGTGCGGCTTTTGGTACGGTGGTTTCTTGGTTTCCTGTCATCCTCTCTCTTAGCATCACACTTTTTGCATTTTCAACCATTATCGCATGGTCTTACTATGGTGAGCGTGCGTGGGTTTATCTCTTTGGCTCAAAGTACTCTATGCTTTACAAAGTAGGCTATCTCGCGCTTATCCTCCTTGCGACTGTTACTGATACTGCTGTGCTTGTGGATTTGAGTTTTATGCTCTTTTTGATGATGGCGCTACCAAATATTCTTGGGCTTTTTCTTCTTGGCGGTGATGTAAAATGCCAACTTGAATCGTATGTCGCAAAACTCAAAAGCGGTGCGCTAGATAAGGAGGCTCTACGATGAGCAACACAGAGATATGTAAAACCATTTTGTCCAACGAGGGGATAAGCCTTGACTCAAAGATAGATTTTGATGTCAATGGCGAACTGCACACGCTTACGTTTGGCTTTATCATTGAGAGTTTTATGATGGCATCTGAGGCATCTCAAGAGGCATTTGTGGCAGCACTGCAACAAGCACTGCTGAGTGAGCATGACGGTATCGAGCGTTTTTTCCAGAGCATGGGGCAACTGCTTCTTATGACGCATCTCTCGCAAAAAATCGAGATTTAATATCTCTTTAAAGTCAAAAACTATAACATTCATAAATATTGCTTTAAAGTTTTGATTATGAAAAAGATTTTTCCCCTTCTTTTGTTTCTCTTTTGTTTTTCGCTCTGGGCTCAGGAGAGCATCCGTTTTGGTGTTTTTGCTTACAAGGGCGTAGAACAGACACGCAAACAGTATGCGCCTTTGGCTGAAGCACTAAGCGAAAAGCTCGGCACTACTGTTGTTTTGGAGCTTTTGACGCAAGAAGAGATGAATGCAAAAATGGCTCGTGGAGAGCTTGATATAATCACGACAAATCCAACGCATTTTTTACACATCAGACAAAGCTACCATCTCAATGGGGCGGTTGCAACTCTTGAGGGGTATAACAAAGGAGTGGCTACAGATGTGCTAGCAGGGGTTATCGTCGTCAAAAATCAAAGCAACATCAAAAAGCTTCAAGATTTAAAAAACAAAAAAATTGCAACACCAAGCAAAACACACATGGGCGGGTACAGAGCGCAAGCGTATGAGATTTACTTAAATGGTGTGGATATTGCCAAAGAGTCCACAATCATCCAGACAAATGGTTCTCAACCAAAGAGTGTAGAGGCGGTTTTGTCTGGAGAAGCTGATGCGGCATTTATCCGCGATGGGATTTACGAGGAGATGCTTGAGGGTGGTTTTATCCAAAAAGATACGCTTCGCATCTTAAACAAACAAAAAAGTGAACATCCCTATGCTATTTCAACACGCCTGTATCCTGAATGGCCTGTTTTAATCATGAAGCATGTTCCATGTAGTGTTGCTAAGAAGTTCGTAGCCGCACTTTTGTCACTTGAGCCTACGCAAGAACTAAGAGAGGGTGGCATCAATGGCTACTCTTTGCCTGCGGACTATCTCAAGGTCGAAGAGCTATCTCGTGCGCTGAGACTTCCCCCTTTTGACAAGGCGCCACAAGTAACACTACTTGAGGTTTTACATCAGTACACGGTTGATTTTATCATCGTCGCACTTTCGCTCTTTGCTGGACTTCTCTACCATTTGCGAGAGAGGAAAAGAAAAAACTTTATTGCTTCACTTCTCTCTAACATCGGAGATGGGGTCTATGGCACGGATAAAAATGGCAACTGTATATGGATAAACCAAAAAGCACTCTCGCTTCTGGGTTATAGCGAAAAAGAGGTTCTAGGCAAAGACCAACATCTTCTTTTCCACCACCACAAACACGACGATGGCACATACCCCGTTGAAGAGTGCCCTATCTACAAAACTCAAAAAGATGGCAACACAAGAGAGCGCAAAGAGTGGTTTATACGCAAAGACGGCTCCTTTTTTCC
>DKFQ01000038.1 GCA_002452425.1 Sulfurimonas sp. UBA6792
GAGAGTTCTTGAATCTCGTCGGCATTTTCGCTCATTTGTGTACTTACATCGCTTATGGATTGCACAATCACATTGATGGTTGCGTTTATCTCCGTGAGGCTTCTTTGCGTGCGCTCTGCAAGTTTGCGCACCTCATCGGCAACTACGGCAAAGCCGCGTCCATGCTCACCCGCACGAGCCGCTTCTATGGCAGCGTTGAGCGCGAGAAGATTTGTCTGATCAGCGATGTCGGCGATGATATCTAAGATATTTTTTACCTCGCCTGCCTCTTTGGAGAGTGCTTCCATGCGCATAGAGAGATCAGCTTCAAGCTGTGCAGAGTTTTGCACTTTGTGTGTAAGGTTGATGATTTCATCTCTTGCGTGCCCTAGATTTTCATTTGCTCGGAGTATCTCTTTTTTACTCTCGTATGCTTCACTGATGGCAAGCTCTATCTCACCCTTAATCTCTCTCGCTTTTTTCGTTGCATCATCAACCACAAGTACACTTTTCTCGACATTTTCCCCAACGCCCATCGCTGTTGTTGAGAGCTCATGAGAGATGGAAGCGTTTTCGCTTGAACTACTCTTAGATGTTTCGATAAGGTCTCTTAGTGTTGCTAAAAGCCCATTGAAGCTCTTTGCCATTTGACTAAGCTCAAGTGGTGCATTTTCATCTACTTTTATAGTGAGGTTATGGCTCTCTCCGATGTTCACAAGGGTAGCTTTAAAACGCTCTATCGGGTCGCTAACGGATGATTTGATAAGGAAAAGTATAAGTGATGCAAACAAAACAATACCCACTACCAGACCTATACTAAGCGCCATGATGTTAAAAGATGTGTCTGCTATGGCTTTGTCTATATTTGTGTAAACATACTTATAAAGTTCAAGCTCCACATTTCTCAAAATCTCGATAGACGCTGTCACATTTGTAAACCATACCGACGCATCAATGCCAAAATCGCCTTGGAAGCCTTTTGTTTTTGCTATCTCTATCATGGCAAATGTTTTTTCAACCACATCGCCTTGAAAGTTGTTTTTGTAAAACTCTTGCAGCTCTTTTGAAGCAAGCGTTACAAACTTACGGCTGTTGACATTATATGCTCCTAAAGAGCCACCAAACGTAAAGTAAGTATTTCCAGCGAAGCTATCTTTTGTAAAAGCGCCATTGAGGTTTGCGCGTATCTGCCCCAACTGCTCTTTGACGGAAGCTAGATGGGTATATGCTTGGATCGTGTTTCTTCCATCTTTATCGTCCATCAGCGATGGGATAATCGTTGCCCCATCGATAAGCGCTACGATAGTTTTCGAAAAGTATGCCCCTGTATCTGGCGCACTTAGAGAGAGTGCATCGATGGCAGCCCTTTTTGTCTCAAGCTCGCTTAAGTTGCCAAGCACCGAACTATCGCCCTTAGTTTGCGCGTAAACATCTTTTATCTCAGCGATTGCGTTGTTTACCTTTGCTCTCATCTCTGGGAGTTTATCGCCATTTTTTGTGCCATTTGAAGCAGCAAAGCCAACACTAAGACCACGCTCAATCTGCATAAAATGAATCGCTTTTGCCAAAGATTCTACTTCATGGATGCGCTCTTTAGTCTCCTCAAGATTTTTTTTGATACCAATATCAAATACTATCTTTCCGGTGGAGAGTGCTACAATCACCAAAATCGGCACAAGCGCCAACACCATCAACCTTACTTTTATACTTAGGTTTTTCACCTCTTTGCTTCTTTGTAATGCAACTGTAACATTCACATCATAAAATAAAACAGCTATTTTACTTACAAAAGCTTAATGTTGCGTTTTTGCAACCCATAACAAACTCTCTACGAAGGGGTGAAACTCCTCATCAGTGTTTTTTATGTTATTCTTAGTTAAAATCACAAACTCTTTTTTTATTTTTGGGGGTTGATGGTGATTTTTTCTCTTCTTTTGGCTGCACTTGCTCTTTTGGTTGCTCTCTTTTACTTTTTCCGATATCAAAAAATCAAAAACCAGCTAAGCAAACTCTTTGTAATGGAGTATGCGATGAATCATGCGCAAAATCCACTCTACTTTGTCGATCCAAAAAGTGCTGCCATTTTTTATGTCAACAAGGCTGCTTGTAAGGCACTGGGATACACCTACGAAGAGCTCACTTCACGCACCATTTTCGACATCGACCCAAACATAACCAAAGAACTATGGCAAGAGCACAACAAAAACCTTAAAATGGCACAAACTTCGGATTTTTTCACACAACACAAACGCAAAGACGGCACGCTCTTTGAGGTTGAAGTTTTTGGCAATGTCTTTGAGTATGAGGGAAAATTTTTCAATATCGCTTTTGCGGTGGATGTCACACAAAAAAACCACTATCAAAAAGCGCTTCAAGAGAGCCACGATGCCTTGACGCTAAGAAACCAAGAACTTGAAGAACTTGCGATGCTAGATGCCCTTACCAAGATTCCAAATCGAAGATTTTTAGATGAAACTTACGCAAAACGTTTTGATGAACACCGCCGAGAAGATGTATCACTCGCTCTTTTGATGATAGATGTCGATGATTTTAAAACCTATAATGATTTTTACGGTCATGCCAAAGGGGATGAAGTCTTGATTCAAATCGCGCAAACACTCCAAAAAACACTCAAGCGCCCAACTGATTTTATAGCACGATACGGCGGAGAAGAGTTTGTTGTCGTACTCAAGGAGATCTCTCTTAGCGGTGTCTTAACACTTGCAGAGCAGCTCATCATTGCCATAAAAATCCTTCAAATCCCTCACGAAAAGTCAAAAAGACTCCCTTATATCACCATAAGTATAGGCATCTCCCACAAAGACGCAACGACGCTCATAGACAAAAAAACGCTCTTAGAAAACTCCGACAAAGCCCTCTACCAAGCAAAAGCGAAAGGGAAAAACTGCTCTGTTTTGTATGAAAAAACTCTACTGCAATAAAAAAGCCTTAAAATAGTGGACAATCAGCCCTTTATGCTCCTCTTTTTTCATTTTTGGAAGTTTTGCTACCATCTCTTTGCAACTGCTTATAAAAATATATCTTTCTATAAGATTTAGCCGCTCCAATTTTGTATAAATAGGCATCACAAAAGCTGCTCTTTGTTTGATGTAGTTAACAATTGCTTGACTATAAAGAAGATGAAAATTCTCTATATTGTCCACACTTGACACATGCAGCCCAAGCCCCAAAACAAACTCTATCTCTTTGAATTCAAATGTAGGAGTTATCGTTTTAGCATATTTTTCTAACATGATTGTGAGATTTCGTAACTCCTCATACTTATCATCAGCTCTTTGAAGATAGGCAAAAATCTCAGGTCTCTCTTTTTCCCAGCCATAAAGCGTACTTTTTGAAATATTAAATTTTTGAGAAATCTCTTTAATAGTAAGCATTACGATATCCGTATTTTTATTTGCCAATGATTATAGTTTTACGAATATGAGAAAGTAATCAGTTTATTTTATGCTTATTTTTTCTATAATCGAAATATAGAATATTTTTTCATAATAAATTTAGTTTTTTATCTTATATGGAATAAATATTTGTAAAATCAATCCGATAATGGAAAAAAATGCTCTATTTTTTCTTGCTTTTTCTTGCAGCACTTTTTGCACTTCTATGCTTTATAGAATATCGTAAGCTTGATGTGCAACTAAAAAAGCTTCTTCAAAAGAATACACACTATGAAAATCTTGCGATGTTTGACGCTCTCACACAGATTCCAAACCGCAGATTTTTGGATGATATCTACACCAAACTTTACAAAGAGCATCTCAGAGACAACACAAATCTCTCAGTTTTTATGATAGACATTGACTGTTTTAAAGCATATAATGACTTTTATGGACACCTTAAAGGAGATGAAGTTTTGGTTCAAATCGCTCAAACACTCCAAAAAGCGCTCAAGCGCCCAACTGATTTTGTTGCACGTTACGGTGGAGAAGAGTTTGTTGTCGTACTCAAAGAGACCTCGCTCAGCGGAGCCGTAACTATGGCTAGCGAACTTCTCTATGCCATCAAATTTCTTCAAATCCCCCACGAAAAGTCAAAAATCCTCCCCTACATCACCACAAGCATCGGTATAGCATGGAAAGATTTTGATTCCCAGATAACACAAGAGGAGCTTCTAGCCTTTGCGGACAAGGCACTCTACAAAGCAAAAGAGAGAGGGAAAAACGGGTATGTGCTCTGTGAAGAGGTAGTTTAAACCATTACCTCAAGCACAAAACCGCCAAAGCACAAGCCAGCACAAATGAAACTCCCTGCCAAAAAACTACGCTGTTTTTCTCCACAAGAGGCGGTTTTTTCTTCTTTAAAAACTCCTCGTTTGGGTGGCGCAAGTCGTACAAAAACTCGCTTAGTTCCTCGTAACGCTCATTTGGATTGAGTGCTACTGCTTTTTTTACCGCTTCATCGACCCATACGGGAATCTCTTGGTTGTAGTGGTAAAGCGGGGTGTAGCGCAACTTCTTTTGTGCAGGCTCATTTTTGGCTCTTGCAACCTCCACGCCGTATGGAAAGTGACCCGATAGCATCTCATATACGATTACACCGAGTGAAAAAAGGTCTGAGCGGGTTGTTCCCTCTTTGCCCAAAAAGTATTCGGGTGCGCTGTAGAGTGCCGTTCCTAAGAGGTTTTCCTGTTCAAGGCGGATATTTACATCCATGATGCCCTCTACTCTTGTTGCGCCAAAGTCTATGATTTTGAGCGTGCCTGAACTCTCTATCATGATATTTTGCGGTCGCAAATCCTGATGCACCATCTCTTGACGATGCAGTGCCAAAAGCCCTTTTGCTATCTGCTCCGCCATTTGGCGCACCGTTTCAAGTGACGGATGCGGGTTGTCGATAATCCACTGTGAAAGTGTCTGCCCCTCGACATACTCCAAAGTGTTATAGAGGTAGTTTTTCTTGCGTGAGGGTATGTAAGCTTTTAAAACATAGGGACTGTTGATGCGTCTAGCCACCCACTCCTCCATCAAAAACCGCTCTAAGTACGCCTTGTCGCCACGCATATCGATGGATGGGATTTTTAGTGCCACCGATGCGCCGCTCTCTTTGTCCACACCAAGATAGACATGGCTTCTGCTGCTCGCACTGAGTTCACGGACGATGGTGTAACCCTCAAACTCCTCTCTTGCTTCAAGCAGAGGCGCAAATGGCTTCTCTTCAATCTGCTTGTAAATCTCTTTGACCTCTTTTTTTGGCAACGCATCCACACGCACAAGCTGGATGGTAATGTTGTCGTCACTTCCCATCTCAAATGCCTTCTCACCGATAGTTTGGGCGGCGTTTTCAAAAGAGCCAAGATGCCCTTGTACTATCTCCGCCATCACAGCATCACTCACAAACTCATAAACACCATCACTCATAAAAGCAAAGACATCCCCCACTTCCACGCTAAAACTGCTATAGTCCATCCGAACATGCGGCTCCATCCCCAAAGCACGGCTTAGGTAGCTCTCATCCCGAGAGACCCACAGACGATGGTCTTGCGTAAGCTGTTCCATGATACCCTCACGCAAACGATAGATGCGTGTATCGCCCGCATGAAAGATGTAGGCACTGCTTGAGCGAAGCACCATTGCGCTAAAAGTGCAGACATAGCCTCTGTTTTTGTCATGAGAGTAGTTGCTTTGCATGGTTTGGGAGTGTAGCCAAGAGTTTGCGGCACCCAAAACTCTAAGTGCCGATTTTTTAACCGACCATGCATCAGGCGTACTTAAATAGTCCATCAAAAAAGAGGTAACGGCTGTTTTGGAGGCGATTTGGCTTACACTGCTGCTGCCGATGCCATCAGCGATGGCGATGGCAACACCTTTGAGTGTAAGCTGCGGCTCATTTGGAATGCAGATATCGTGAAAATCTTGATTTATCTCTTTGCGCCCCCCAGTTGAGTACTGGGAGATTGAGAGTTCTAAGCGGCTTTTCATACTATCAGTTTAGTTTTCTTTTTGCACCCGTTTTGACGTGGGTTGCATAAAGAGTTAGTCCTGTAAATGCAAGTCCGCCCACAAGGTTTCCAAGAGCAACCGGAAGCTCATTCCATAAAAGATAATCAGCTACGGTAAAGCCGCCACCCATAATCATAGAGAATGGAAACAAGAACATGTTAACGATGGAGTGTTCAAAACCCATAAAGAAAAAGAGCATGACAGGCATCCACATTGCGATAGCTTTTCCGCTTACAGTAGTTGAAATCATCGCACCCACTACACCCATGGAGACCATCCAGTTACAGAGCATCCCACGGATAAAAACCGTCATCCAGCCCCAAATACCGTGCTCTTGATACCCAAGCGTTCGTGACTCTCCGATAGTCGCTATCTTTTTACCGACTTCCCCCGGCTCTATCTGATACCCGTAGGTAAGGATAAACGAAATCATAAACGCGACAAGCAGCGCACCCGCAAAGTTACCCACAAAAACAAGCCCCCAGTTTCTAAGAACCTGCTTCACAGTAACCCCAGGGCGTTTGTCGATAAGTGCCAAAGGAACAAGAACAAAAACACCCGTTAGTAGGTCAAAGCCCATAAGATAGAGCATGATAAAACCGACAGGAAAAAAGACGGCACCCAAAAGGGGTGAGCCGGTTTTCATTGTCACGGTTATGGCAAAAGCCGCCGCAAGTGCCAAAATAGCTCCTGCCATAAAAGCTCTGATGAGCGTATCTTTTGTGGACATATGGACTTTGGATTCACCCGCATCCACCATTTTCGTAACAAACTCCGTAGGTGCCAAGTAGGACATAATAAACTCCTTAAAAGAAGAGAAGATTTCACTTTTGTGATAGAAAATTGTACGATTTTTAATCTAATACAGTAACTATTAGTTGTTCAAATTTTAATCAATAGCCATTTTTTAAAAAAAATTTATATTATCGTAATTTTGACATATTTTTGATTATTTTTTCGAAAAGCGAATGCAAGTAAAGCTCAGTTATAATACTGTTTTTTATAAGAGGAAACATGGGCTGGTTAGATTTTTTTGAGACAAAAACAGAGTTAAAACACGCTTTTGGACGAGGCACGAATGCAAATCTTGCAGAAAATGAAGAGGAGCTTTTCAACAAATCCTATGAGGCATTTGAGTCCAAAGATACCATCGCTGCATACGACTACTTTTTGCAATCGCTTCAAAACTATTCAGCGGGGCATGCAAATGAAAACATCATCATCCAAAAAAAGGATGAGAAGCTCCACTTTGAGATCTACCAAGGGAGTGCAAAAATCAGAGGCACGATAACCAAAGAGAATCTCCATGCAGAGGCGATTCTTGTCAAAAAAAGCTCCGCAAATGTCGCACTTAAACGTCTTATTTTGGAGAGAAACTACCAGTTTACCTACTGCTACTACTTTAGCGATGAGGAGCATATAAAGCTCAAACTCTCCATGGACAACATCACCATGAGTCCGCAAAAACTCTTTTTTCCTCTTAGAGAGCTTGCACTCAACGCCGACTATGACAAAGAGTATGTCAAAAGCGAGTTTGCAGACATCACACTTGAAGATATCGCCCACATTCGCCCTTTGGATGAGGATGAACTCTCCTTGAAGTACCGTTTTATGCACGAGTGGATAGAGGAGGTAAACGCCAAAATCTCCTCGCTTCCCTCAAACGACAATGCAGGAATGCAGTCCTTTTTACTGCTCTATCTGCTTTTTAAAATTGATTATCTTTTGGTACCGAAATTTTCCATCTTTAAAAAATCAACCAAAAAAATCCAAGACTATTTTAGCGATGAGAACCTTACCGTAGAGGCAAAAAACGATGAGCTAAGAGAGTATATCGCCGAACTTCAAGAGATGCCTTATGAAGTTTTTAAAACAAATTTTTACAATGCCAAATACACCTTTAACCCGACGGACAGAGCCTCTCATGAAGAGATTGATATCTTTATAACGGAGTCTCTTGCAAAAGTGCGATGGTACAAAAGCAACCGCTACAACCAAATCATCCCGACCATGTACAAATACATCGCTATGTATCTGCTCTACAACTACGGACTGCATCCCGTTACAAGGGAGCTTCTGCACACTCTTGTAGAGGTTCAAAATCCCGCTTTTTTCAAAGCACTGGGCTACCCTACGCTCTATGACGTACAAAACGCAACCTTTGCAAAAAGAGCTATCGTCTCAAGAGTAGAGAACATCATCACCCCATATCAAAGCCGCTTTAAAATGCTAAAACCCTTTGGAGACAAACTCAACTTTACATCACTAAACGAGTTTAACAACAGCTTTTATCTCCAACTCAAAAATCTCGACTACGAGGAGATTTAGCCTTGAACACACAAATCGTACTTGAAACCTACATCGAAAACATTATCCAAATCATGACCCCATATGGAAGCGGTACAGGGTTTATCATAGGTGATTTAATCATCACAAACTCCCACGTCGTCGCAGGTCTCAAAGAGGTTGTTATCAGCTCAAAAACCATCAAACGCTCTATTGCAGAGGTGGTTTACGACGATGCCTATTTTGACCTTGCATTTATCGCATCTTCATTTGAGATACCGCAAAATCCTCTGCAACTCTCGCAAAAAACGATTCAAAACGGCGATACGGTTATCGCTATCGGACACCCTTACGGACTAAACTACTCTGCTACCGAGGGCATCGTCTCCAAAGCTTCAAGGATTTACGGAGAGCTGGAGTATGTACAGCTTGACGCCGCCATCAACCCCGGAAACAGCGGCGGACCGTTACTAAGTGTAGATGGCGAGGTGGTGGGCGTGAACACTTTTATCATCCAAGACTCCAACAATCTAGGCTTTGCGCTCCCCTACTTCTATGTGGATGAGGCACTCAAGAGCTACAAAAATCTAAACATCAAAAATGTTCTCAAATGCCCCTCATGCAAAAACCTCATAGACGAAAAAGAGATAAAAGAGGACTACTGCCCAAGATGCGGCATAAAACTTGAGGTCGCAAAACTCAGAAGAAAAGGGTATAAACCCACAGGAAGCACAAAGCTGCTTGAGGAGATTTTGGCTCTGCTTGATGTCAATGTCACCCTTGCCAGACGCTCACAGGCTTCATGGAGGGTTGACTACAACACCGCACGCATCGAGATAAACTACTATGACAACGGCATTATCATAGCGGACTCCAAACTTTGCGTTATCCCGCAGGAGAACATAGAAAAGCTTTACGACTATCTGCTTGACGAAAACCAGAAGTTTTCCTATCTGCACTTCTCCATCAATGAAAACTTTATCTACCTCTCCTACCTTATCCCTGATTCGTCGTTGACACTTAAAGAGGGTAAAATTGCGCTTGAAAGGCTTTTTAAGTATGCAGACAGCTATGATGATATTTTGATAAAAAAGTTCAATGCCACCAAACAAAAACGAGACAAAGAGGATGAATAATGAGTAAATTTTTAGATTTAAGTGTTGATTTGGATAGCTTCATAAAAGAGCTAAACGAGACAATCGAGAAAAACAGCAAAAAAGTGAAGAAACTTTTAAAAACAAAAGGCAAAACTTTTGCAAACTTTGTTAAACCCCTAGAGCTGATGGACGAACATTTGGAGCAGTTTTTTGTCAAACTCTCACACCTAAACTCCGTCAAAAACAGCGCAAAAACGCAAAAAGTATATGCAAAAGCACTTCCCATCATCACGGAGTACTCCACCAAACTCTCACAAAACATAGAGATATACAAGGCGTACAAGGAGATTTTGGCACACGAGGAGCTAAACCAAGAGCAAAAAAGAGTTTTGGAGCTAAGCATTTTGGGCTTTGAACTCAGCGGCGCACATCTGGATGAAAAAACAAAAGAGAGGCTTCAAGAGATTAACATCAAAAAAAGCACTCTCTCCAACGATTTTAGCCAAAACCTGCTCAACGCAACCAACGACTACAAGTACATCATCACCGATGAAAAAGATGTAGAGGGCATACCGCCAAGCGATTTAGAGAGTGCAAAATTCAAAGAAGACGGCATCACAAAGTACAAATTTACCCTCCAAATGCCATCCTATTTAGCCTACATGACTTATGGCAAAAATGAGCGTATCCGAGAGGAACTCTACCGTGCCTATGTCACCAGAGCGCCGCAAAATGAAGCTATCATAGATGAGATACTAAGTTTAAGAGATGAGATGAGCCGCCTTTTGGGATTTGAGAGTTATGCCGCCTACTCACTGGCGAGCAAAATGGCAAAAGATGAGCAAAGCGTTCTCTCTTTTTTAGAAACGCTGATGACCAACTCTCAAAACCAAGCAAAAAGAGAGCTTGAAGAGCTACAGCAAATCTCACAAAAAGAGTTGCAAAGCTTTGACACCGCCTACTACAGCGAGATACTCAAAAAAGCCAAATACGAAATAGACGAGGAGGAGTACCGCCCATACTTTGAGCAAAAAAGTGTTTTAGAGGGAATGTTTGTCTTTTTAGAGAAGCTATTTGGCATCACATTTGAAAAAAAAGAGGAAGAGTTGTGGGACAAAAAAGCACTCTCTTATAATGTTTTCACGGATGGCGCGCTAAGAGCCAGACTCTACCTCGACCTAGAGGCTAGAAAAGGCAAACAGGGCGGTGCGTGGATGAACAACTTCCAGTCGCACCACATCGATGCAAAAGGTAAAGAGCAGTTAGCCTCCGCCGTCATAGTGTGCAACTTCCCGCCATCCAAAGGCAAAAGCCCATCTCTTTTACGCCACGATGATGTCGTAACCCTCTTTCATGAGATGGGACACGCTCTGCACCATATGTTAAGCTATGTCAATGAAAACAGCGTAAGCGGCGTTAATGGCGTAGAGTGGGATGCAGTGGAATTTCCATCACAGTTTTTGGAAAACTTTGCATATGAGCCAAAAGTACTCCAACTCTTTGCAAAACACTACAAAACAGGCGAAATCCTGCCGCAAGAGATGATAGAAAAACTCGTACGAAGCAAAAATTTTCTCTCAGCCATGTCTATGCTAAGACAGCTTGAATTTTCGCTCTTTGATTTTGTGCTTCATACAAAACTCCATCAAGCAAGTGAAATCCAAACACTTCTTAACTCCATCAGACAAGAGAGCGCGCTTATAAAACCACCGGCGTACAACAAGTTTCAGCACGGCTTCTCCCATATCTTTGCAGGCGGATACGCAGCTGGATACTACAGCTACAAATGGGCAGAAGTGCTAAGTGCCGATGCCTTTTTTAGCGTGGTAAATGAGGGCATATTTGGCTCAACAACAGCCCAAAGATACCTTGAGAGCGTTTTGGGAGGCGGTGGCGCAAAGAGCATGGATGCACTTTTTCAAGAACTTATGGGTAGAGAGCCAAATCCAGATGCCTTGCTTCAACTAAACGGAATCCTATGATGAAGTTTTTACTCTTAACGCTCCTTTTTTTGGCACAACTTTTTGGAGAAACCACCTTGAAAATAGCAACCTACAATGTCGAGAATCTCTTTGATTTGAAAAAAAGCGGTGATGAGTACGAAGAGTACATTCCAAACGGCACATCAGAGTGGAATCAGCAAACTTATAAGATAAAACTCAAAAATATCACACAAGTCATCAAAGATATCGATGCAGACATCATCGCTCTTCAAGAGGTGGAGTCGCTCCAAGCCCTCCTTGATTTACGATTTGCTCTCAAGCAAAACGGACTTTACTATGAACATTACGCCATTGCTGATAAAAAAAATACAACTGTTAAAGTGGCTATTTTGAGCAAACTCCCATTTGTTTACGCACAAGAGCTATCCGTTACCAGAACACTCGAACATAGAAATATTCTTGAGACCAAATTTAGGATAGAGGGCAAAGAACTCTACATATTTGTCAACCACTGGAAATCCAAATCAGGAGCAGAGAGCGAGCGTATCATCTCCGCAAAAGCTTTCATGAAGAGAGCAAAAGAGATAGGTTTTGATAAAAATATGATTGTGCTAGGAGATTTCAACTCCGATTATGAAGAGTTTGTTAAGTTCAAGCGAAAGAGAAACCACAACGACACCGACGGTATCACAGGCATCAACCATATATTAGGCACCATCAACCAAAGAGTTGAAGCCAAAGAGGCAACATTTGCAAAAGAGAGTTTTTATAACCTTTGGTATGACACAGAGGAAGAGAAAAGATATTCCTACATCTTCAAAGGAAAAAAAGAAGTTTTGGACAATATATTGGTATCCCCAACTCTCTTAAAAGGAAGTAGCATATCCTACATCCACAAGAGCATAACACCTTTTGAAAAAGAGTACCTCTTCAAAAAAGAGAAACCATACAGATGGGAAATATCTCAAGGAAAAGTAAAGAAACATAAAGGAAAGGGATACTCTGACCATCTTGCAGTGATAGCAAAATTTAAAGTTACAAAATAAGAGTATTACCTCTTCTGTTTTGTAACTTGGTAGTGTTCAAGATTCTGTGTC
>DKFQ01000095.1 GCA_002452425.1 Sulfurimonas sp. UBA6792
CAGACACGTTATTTTATACTTATGATTATCGCCATGCTTTTTTGGGGTATTGCTTGGACGGCGGGGAAGGTGGCGGCGGAGCATTCAAATGCTCAGGTGGCGGCTTTTTGGCGGTATGGGGTCTCTTTTATAGCCATCATCCCTCTTGTGTGGTACTTTAAAACGCCCTTTAAAAGCGATGTAAAAGGGTATGGCTATATGTTTTTGGCGGGGGTTCTTACCTCGCTTTTTAACTACCTCTTTTTTGCGGGGCTTTCTCATGGGGATGCGGGGTATGGCGGGACTATCGTTACCTCGCTCTCTCCCATCATCACTTATGCGCTCTCTATCCTTTTTTTGGGTACGAAAATTTCGTCCAGACAAGTTATGGCACTTTTTATCGGGGTTTTGGGTGCGCTTATCCTTCTTCGCATACCTTTTGATGGGTTTGGGTTTTTGGATGCGCAGAGTCTATACTTTTTGGGGTGTGCGTTTGTTTGGGCGATTGTGACGGTTATCTCGCAAAAGGCGGCGAAGAGGGCGGATTTGATGTTTTACACTTTTGTTGTTTTTGGCATAACGGCTTTCATAAATATGCTTTTTGCTCTGCCGTATGCCCCTTTTGATTTTGGTGCTTATGACGCTGTTTTTTGGGTGACCATCATTTTTGTGGGCGTGATTCCGGGGACATTTAGCACGGCACTCTATTTTGTCTCGGCAGGAAAGGTCGGGGCGCACAGAACGGGAGTTTTTATGTTTATCGTTCCTGTGGGTGCCATTATCTCAAGTTGGATTGTCTATGATGAGGTTGTCGCACTCTCGACCGTGGTGGGCTGCATGCTGGCATTTGCGGCGGTTGTTTTGTTCACTATGAAGAGAGTTTCTAACTATAAAGCCTTATAAGAGCTTCCTTTTTGTGGGTTATCGACCACCATGTTGACACTTTTAAACTTGACTGGAAGCGTCTGCGTCTTTAGGTTGTTATCAAGCGTAAAGACTGCAAAGTGTAAATGCGGACCGCTTGAATAGCCCGTATTTCCTGAGTAACCCAAAAGGTCGCCTCTTTTGACTGTGCTTCCGACACTCACCGCTACACCGTTTTGCTTGAGATGATAGTAGGTCGCAAAGGTTTTGTCACTATGTTCTATGGTTACAAAGTTGCCATGTTTTGAGTACTCTTTGCCTATGCCGCCAATGTTGGAGTCTGCCTTTGTTTTTACCACTTTTCCCTCTCTTGCGGCGTAGATTTTCGTCCCCACGTTCATAGCAAAGTCTATGGCATAGCGACTGCTTCCAAAGTGTGTTTTTCCTCCGTTATAGCCTTGCGAAACTATGTGCGAACTCCCAATAGAAAAAGGGAGTCTATAGATATAGCTATCATCATGCAGGGCATTTTGCGAGCCTAAAATCCAAGTATATTCTAAAGCGTAGGAGTAAGCATTGCCGTTTATGGGAGCAAAACGAGTGCACTCTACGTTTGCGTTCGCTCCAAGAGTGAAGGATGAGAGTTTTGCTTTGTCGGACTTTAAATTGGTAAAGTCCGCTTTTATATTTATCGTAACCGTGTAGGGATTGTTGTTATAGGCATAAATGGCTATCTCTTTGCCAACTTTTTTTGCTTCAAGATAGACGAGCTCTTGTTTTTTCGCCTTTTTTGACGAGTCGATACTATCCGTAACACTTGCGTTGATAAACTCATTTTGGTACTCTTCGATAAGCTTAAATTTTTCAGCCTGTTTCTCTAAAAACGCACTCTTTTTGTTTTTCTTCTTTTTTTCATAAAACCCTAAAGAGGCATCAAGCAAGGCTCTGTTTTGAAGCAAACCATCTAGCTCACAGTTTGTTAGTTGCAAAAATTTTTCATAATCATCTTCATCTATGGATTTACTGATTTGCTTATGAATAAGATGCAGGGTATGGTTGTACTCGGTTTGAAGTTTTCTCAGCCTAAGCAGATACTCTTTTGTCAAAGATGTGTCGTTTGCGTCTATATTTTTGCCAAATTGTAGTGTTTGCTCTGCATTTGTGATAAATGAAGCGCAGGTTTTGTTTATATCTTCTCTATCCGAGATTTTTTTTAAAGAGTTCATGGAGTTATAAAGAGGCGTTGCTAAATGCTCATAAAGAATCGGATAGTTTTGCGCATAAATGCTACTAAAGAGAAGAAAAAGAAAAAAGAAAACTCTGCACATTATTTAAAACCCTTTATTTAAAAACATTATACCAAATCGGCTTGTTGCTGGGGAGTTTGGGATTGAAAAAAAAGCAAATTTAAAATAAAAAGTAGTAGTATGTTATCTTACAAAAGGTCATCCATGCTAAGAAAATACTATTTCCAATTTTTTTTACTCTCTCTTGCCTTTGTGCTTTTTTATGGGGGGCACTACACCCTTATCATCGCGGGTATCGCTATCTTTTTGGTGGGGATGCTCTTTATGGAAGAGGGTTTTGGGCTCTTTAGCGGTGGGGTGCTTGAGAGCGTGTTGCAGGCAAGTACGGACACGCTTGCAAAAGCCATCGGTACTGGGTTTGTAGCAACTGCTATCATGCAGAGCTCCTCTTTAGTTTCCATCATCGTCATCTCTTTTTTAAGCGCGGAGCTTATCACGCTTAGCGGTGCTATCGGGGTTGTCTTTGGCTCTAACATCGGCTCGACGACCACAGCGTGGATTATCTCTGCTTTTGGTGTTAAGATAGATATTGCTACTTTTGCGATGCCGATGGTTATCTTTGGTGTAGTTTTGAAGTTTGCCCAAAGTAAAAGTTATCAGGGGTTTGGAAAAATTCTGCTTGGGCTTGGTTTTGTCTTTTTGGGTATTGACTACATGAAAGATGGGTTTGAGGTTTTGCAACAGAGGTTTGATATCTCAAAATTCGCTGTTGAGGGGTATCTTGGGGCTTTGGTTTATGTCTCGCTTGGAGTGGTTGCAACCGTGGTTATGCAGTCGAGTGCTGCAACTATGGCGCTTGTCATCACTGCACTTGCAGCCAACCAAATCATCTACATCAACGCGCTTGAACTAGCAATCGGAGCAAATATAGGTACGACGATTACGGCTATTTTGGGTGCGCTCTCCTCCAACCCTAATGGCAAAAGAGTAGCAACAGCGCATCTTATCTTCAACCTTATTACAGCATTTGTTGCACTCTCTCTTTTGTATCCGCTCAGTGATTTTACGAACTTTGTCGCTTCAAAAATCGGCATAGCCCAGAGTGATTATGCGATGAAACTTGCTCTTTTTCACACTCTTTTCAATGTGATGGGCGTGCTTCTTGTCGCTCCTTTTACAAAACAACTTGTCAAGTATCTTGAGACGCTTTTTATCGAAGTCAACATCTACGCACTCAAACCGCTCTATCTTGACAAGGTAGTTATCAACGTTCCCAATGCAGCGATTGAGGCGATAAAAAAGGAGACCATGCGCCTTTATGAGAGCGCGATTGAGGCTATAGCGCACTCTATCTCGCTGCATAGACACATCTTTATAAAAAGTCCAGATATCGAAAATGTGGTCAAAAACTCCGAGATTAGCATCAACGCAGACATCGATGAGTTTTATGCCCAAAAGATTAAGTCACTCTACAGCGACATCATTTACTACGCAACGCTCTCGCAGGAGCACATGAGCGTCGAAGAGCAAAACCATGTCTATGAACTAAAACTTGCCTCTCGTGAAATCGTCGAAGCCATCAAAAATATGAGAGATTTGCAAAAAAATATCTTCTACTATGCAAGGTCAAAAAACAGCTATGTCAAAGAGGAGTACAACAACATCCGTATCCAAATCGCCAAAACGATTGACGTCATAGAGAGGCTTAAAGAGCATGTGGATGATCTTGATGTGCTCTCCGCCATTGAACTTTTAAAAGAGAGCACCAAAGCGCTTGATAGCATCAAAAACAGCCGCATCGATGCGCTCATAAGAGAAAACAGAGTGGACTCAAAGATGGCGACCTCACTCATCAACGATAGTGCATTTGCATACGATGTAACACAAAAGTTACTTCAGGCGGCTACAATCTTGTGGATAAAAGACAAAGATATCAGAATTTTAGGAGCAAAAAATGAAGATAGATAAGGTTTTAGAGGGGATAGAAAAGCTCTTTTTTGGCGAAAAAGATGAAGAAAAGCAAGAGAAGATAAAGGAAAAACTCCTCAAAAAGATAGAAGAGACAAAAGAGGAGCTCAAAAATGCTTCATCAGTGCAGGAGCAAGAGAGTCTCAAGGCGAAACTCTCCATCCTCAAAAAGCTCTTAGAGAGGGTTTAGAGGCTCTCTTTGGGCGCGCAAAAGTAGTACCCTTGCGAGTAGTCGATGCCCATCTCTTTGACAATATTTAAAATTGCCTCATTTTCAACAAACTCTGCAACGCTCTTCATGCCCAGTTTCTTCGAAAACTCTACGATAGTCGAGACGACAAGGCGCGCATTTTCATCTTTATCTATGTTTTTGATGAGTGAACCGTCGATTTTGAGAAAATCTGCTTTGAGCTTGATGAGATACTCAAAGTTGCTATAACCCGTTCCAAAATCGTCAATCGCAATCTTGCACTTATACTTTTTGACACGTGTGATAAACTCTAAAACACCTGCAAAATTTTCAATGTATTCTGATTCGACTATCTCAAAAACAACCCGCTCGCCAATCCCGTAGCGCTCTAGCATCGCTAGGATGTAGTTTGAGACATCAGGTTCTAAGATGTCGTTGATGGAGAGATTGATGGAAAAGTCCGCCTCGCTCTTCTCAAACATCGCAAAAGCTTGCGCAACAACTGCTTTGGTAATCCCAAAGTACTGTTTGGAGTGTTTTGCTATATCTAAAAAGAAAAAAGGCGATAAAATCTTCTCGCCATCACGCATACGCACCAAACACTCATACTTTTTATCTTCGTAGTTTTTGTTGTTGATGATGGGCTGGTAGTAGGTGATGATGCCGTTATCTTTAAGCGCTTGGGCAATCTTTTTTGTCATGACCATGTTTGTTTCATACTGCTTGTTGAGCGAGAGCAGAGGGTCGTAGATGAGAAAATCAGCGCCATTTTTCTTTGCAGTTTTAAGCGCCATGTTGGCATTAGAGAGGATATGCTCCTCCCCCTCAAACGCGATACCGCAACTGCATGAGAGTAAAATCTCCTCATTTTTGAGGCTAAACTTCTCTTTAATCTTAGCAATAATCTCTTTGATGGTAGCGATAAAGAGCTCTCTTTCATAAGAGAGCCCCAAAATAACAAACTCATCTCCTTGAAGTCTGTAAAATTTGAGCTTTGCATCACACGCCGTGTAAGAGTAGATTTTGTTTGCCACGGAGATGATGACAAGATTGCCAAACTGGTGCCCATAAAAGTCATTGAGCTGTCTAAAATCATCAAGATTGAGAATCGCCAAAGAGAGGTCGCTGAGCTCTTGAATGTCGCTTGTAAGCTTCACTCTGTTGTCAAAACCTGTAAGTCTGTCGGTGATAAGCGCATTTTTGATTTCGTTGATGTCTGTTCGTATCCCGATGTACTCTACCACCTCGCCCTGCGCGTCAAGGATGGGGTGGATGACGGCTTTTACCCAGTAGGAAGAGCCATCTTTGCGACAGTTAAGAATCTCTCCGTACCAAGGCTGCTTGAGCGTTTTGATGGTGCGCCACATCTCTTTGAACGTCTCTTTTTTCATATCTGGATGTCTGATTTTGTTATGTGCTTTGCCAAGGAGCTCTTCGCGTGCATAGCCGCTTATCTCGCAAAAAGCGTCATTTGCGTAGGTGATGATACCTTTTGGGTCTGTTTTGGAGACGATAAAGCTTCTATCCACCGCCATCTTGTACTGTTCTAAGAGTGAGAGTGAGTTGGTGTGCTCCTCTTTGAGCGAGTTGGTCGAGAAGAGAATTTTTTTGATGATAAGCACCATAAGAGTGACAAGCGCAGCAATGGTGAGAAGTAAAAAAGATGCGATAAGGAGGATTTTATGCAGCGTCATATCCAGTTTGTTGTTGATAGCCCTAGTAACGGTGTTAAAGAGCTCATGTTCTAGCTGTTTGTGTGCGTTGATGGCGAGCGTTGCTTGTTCAAACCAGTGCGTTGGAGTGATGCTCAAATCCGCGCTGTTTTTGTTGCGGTACACATCCTCTACCATTGCAAAGGTCGCTTTTACTGCCTCAGTCGCAAAGTTTTTCTCATAGACACCCATCAAATCCTCTGAAGCTATCTTTTTAAAATCAGCAATACTATGATGGTAAATCTCCAAAAACTTTACAAGTGTGACAAAGGACTCTTCAGTCAGTGTTTTTTGGGTGTAAACCTCATTTAAAAGAGCGCGAATCTGCCCAAGCGACTCTTTGGCAAGAGCTAAAGAGCTGTTTGCTTGAAGGTAGTTTCGGTTCTCTTTGTCCTGCATAAGAGAGGGAATCTCTCTGATAAAGTTGAGAAGTATCTCGATGTTTTGCGTGTAGTAGGCTTTTGCGTCGTTGATTGGGAGTGCCATGAGTTTTTGATTGTCGCGATTTTTCATACGGTCTAAAAATTGGAGTGTATCGCCAAATTGGCATGTGTTGCAGAGTTGAATGACTTTTTGTGCATCAGAGATTGCCTTGTCGGACTCTAGCTTGATGATTTGAAGTTTTTCATTTTGAGGATCGAGGAAATTTCCAGCAATCAACCCCGCCGTTGTTCCGCGCTCTATCTGCATAAAATGAATCGCTCTTGAGATGGCTTCTGCCTCAAGGATGTACTGTTTTGTGAGGTTTAGGTTTTCTTTTTCTTTGAGGATGCCAGAGAGGATCATAAAAGAGAGCACAAGGATAAAAAGAATCGGAAAGATGGCTAAAAAAAGGAGCCTTGATTTAACGTTGGTTTGCACATTTACTCACTTGTTTATTTTAGTTATTATAGCGAATGAACCTTTAAAAAAGGTCGGCGTGACCGAAAAAGATGGCTTGGTTTGCATTTTTGCGTAAACTCTCCAAAATCTCTTTGGCTTTGAGTTTTGTCTCTTTGTCAAAGTAGATAAGCATGTTACGGCTGAGTATAAAGTCAAACTTTCCGATGCTCTTAAATGAGGGGTCAAAAAGGTTGAGGACTTTGAGCGAAACTTGCGATTTTACGCTCTCATGAAGCGCATAAACACTATCTTCTTGCCTAAAATAGCGTTGCAAAACCGCCGCAGATAAATTTCGGATATTGCGCTCTTTGTAGCGTGCCTCTTTTGCTTTGTTGATGGCATCTTGGTTTATGTCTATCCCCGTGATGTGAAATCTGCTTGGTGCAACACCCGCTTCTAAGAGTGCTATGGCGATGCTGTAAGGCTCTTCTCCCGTCGCACACGGAGCGCATAAAATCTCTGCTCTAGCACCAGAATTTTTTACAAGCGTTACAATTTCTTCTATCTGTTTAAACTCACGGTAAAAAAAGGTCTCATTGGTTGTAAGCGCATCGATAAGTTCTTGTTTGAGCGTTTTGTCAAATGAGACTTTCTCTAAAAGTTTGCCAAATGAGCAGATATCTCGCTGTTTGCAAAAGGTAACAAGCTTGTTTTTGAGGATACTTGTCTGCTTGTCAAAAGTGACACCCGTCTCATTTTTAAAAAATGTTGCAACCGAGGCGATATCATCATATGCTTCAACACAACGCTCTTGTGTGTGGTTTGTTTGTGGCTCTTTTTTTTTGAAAAAATCGAAAAACATTATGTGCAAAACTCCGTTATTTTATTTTTTATCTCATCTGTGTTTAAAATTTCTATGCCCTCTACCTCTTGCCTCGCTCTTGCAGGCATCCCATCAACGATGGCACTTTGAGCCGTTTGCGTGAGTGTTCTTGCCCCTTGAAGTGCCAGCTCTTTACACCCCTGCACCCCGTCATCGCCGATACCCGTAAGGATGACGCCGAGTGTTTTAAACCTTTTGGCATAGGGTGTAAATGCGCTAAAGATGGAGTTGATGTCAGGGTTAAAACGGCTCTCTTTTGGTGGCGAGAGATGAAAGACAAGCCCTTCGCGCTCCTCTGTAAGTGTCACAACCCCTTGTGCTACGTAGATGCACCCAGCTTCAAGCACCACTTTGTTCTCTATGATATAAACGCTGTTTGCGCTCTGCTGACTCATCCGCTTAGCAAAACTGCCCAAAAAATCACTCGCCATATGCTGCGCAATGATGATGGTGGTGTGTCTGAGCGAGGGAAGTGCTTTGATGATGCTCTCTATCTGCCCTGGACCACCCGTCGAAGCCCCTATAAGAATAACTCTTCCAACTTCCATTTGCCACCATTGTTTGGATTTGATTTTTCGCATAATTTAAAACTAAGCGAACGATTCTGCAGCGTAGCGAAGCCTTAGAGAGCGTGTTTTAAATTATACGAAAAATTTTTGGTTATTGTAGTCTATTTTTCTAAAAA
>DKFQ01000042.1:0-12511 GCA_002452425.1 Sulfurimonas sp. UBA6792
TAGAGGAGAAAAAGAGCTGCTACAAGTGCCAACGGCTCTCTGTTTTGTTTCATGGGTGCCGTAATATGCCAAAGAAAAAAGAGCATCAAAACAAATGAGCCAAAGAGGTGGATGTTAAATGAGAGCACCCCTAAAGTATCTCCGCCACGATTGCCGATAAAAAAGAGGTACACTCCGCTAAATGTAACAAGGGCAAAAGAGACCAGAAGCATCCAACCATCCACGCTGTTTGTCTTTTTTACAAAATAGTATCTTCGGATATGTTTATAGATAAAAGAGTTCATAAAAAAGAGCATAACAAGGAGAGAGAAGGCTATGTGCAAGGGCTGTACAACTCTAAAAATCTCCCATGAGACGTCAAATAACTTAAGCTGAACCACACCCGAGACGAACATCAAAAATATAAAAAACTTTACTAAAAATCTCCTCATTTTGCGCTCCTGTAGTCAACTATATCGCCCTCTAATGTTCTTAAAAATGCAACAATCTCATCAATCTGCTCAAGTGTAAGATGGCGACCGAGTTGGTGTCTTCCCATGATATCCACCGCTTCTCTTATCTTTGGTACTGCGCCGTTGTGAAAATAGGGGGATGTTTTTGTGACATTTCTAAGAATAGGAACCCGAAAAAGGTGTGCATCCTCTTTACCGAGATAGCCGCCGCTGTTTTTAAAAGGAAACTCATCGTCAAGTCGTCTTGGCTCTGGAAAAAATTCAAAATTGAACTTTACATCATAAAGCTGTGCAAACTCTCTAAGTGGAAATCTCTGGATACTCTCGCCTCCAAAAGCTCTGCCAGAGTGGCACCCTTTGCATCCATGGTTGATAAAATTTGCCAATCCTCTCTTGGCTGTGCCGCTCATGGCGGTGTCGTCTCCATCCAAAAATCTGTCATACGCCCCTCTTGTGACAAGCGTTTTTACATACGCTTCAAGCGCTTTTGCGGTGTTCTCAAATGTTATGCCATCCTCAAAAGCCTCTGCAAATAATTTTTGATATCTTGGATTTTTGGCAAGGGTGGAGTTGATATCTTCTTTGGTCATATTGAGTTTGTGGTGTGCTAGAAGCGAGTTTGCACTCTGCTCTCTTATGGTCGCAACCTCGCCACTCCATGTAAAATGTTTTGCAAAAGCTGTGTTTAGGATGGTTTGTGTGTTGAGAAGATTTGGATGCACGGTGTCTTTGTCGCCCTGAGAAAAGGTAAATCTGTCCACCCCGCTTTGGTCTCTTAGATGGCATGCGGCGCAATCGTTGGTTTTTGACTCTTTTTGCGTGAGCATTTGCAACATCGCACCGCTATTTTTGAGGTCTCTCTCAAAAGAGTGGCAAGTGGCACAGCTTGTTTTGCTGCTTTTTGAGAGATTTGTATCAAAGAAAAGCTCTGCGCCAAGCGTCATCTTCTCATGCGTTATTGGGTTGGAAACATCGTCCACAAGGGCTTTAAGCCCACTTAAAGAGGAGGGCATCGCTTTGTGCCCCTTTGTTATCGCCAACTCTCTTAACGCTGCATCGCTATAGTTTGGAACCTTTTTTGGAGGTGTCAAATAGGCGATAGTTGTCATCGTAGTGATAACGACGATAGCTAAAAGCAGAGTATAAAAGAGCAGCTTTTTCATCTAAAAGCCAAATGTCTCTTTGACTTTTTGCTCAAACGCCTCATCGCTCATGCCCTTTCTCATAGGGACAAATGTCGTCGCCTCGACACCAACAGGCACAGCAATAGGAGCATTTTCATCTTCGATAATCATCTTAATTGCATCGGCGATTGGTTGCGGGTTTGGTCCTTCGTTGATGGCTTTTGCGACTATAGGCACAAAATGAGCCACCAAATCTTTATAAGGCGAATCCTCACTCGTAGTTTTTGCATTTGCCACAAGCCCTTTTTTAACAAAGTTTGTCCCAAAAAGTCCCGATTCTATAGCATGAACTCTTATACCAAAAGGGAGCGTTTCAAAGCGAAGCGAATCCGTTATGCCCTCAACAGCGTACTTTGAAGCGTTATAGTGGGAGAGTAGAGGCAAGCCCATTTTGCCCAAAAACGAACTGATGTTTATGATAACGCCGCTCTTAGCTTCTCTCATGTGCGGCAAAACTTCTCTTGTAGCCTTAATTAGCCCGAAAACATTTACATCGAACTGATTAAACATCTCCTCATCTGTTCCCTCTTCAAGCGTTGCTAAAAGTCCATAGCCCGCATTGTTTACAAGAACATCGATTTTACCCTCGTTTTTGATGATTGTTTTTACTGCATTTTTTATGGTATCTGTTTTTGTTACATCTATATAGATATGTTTTAGATTACCACTACCCTCCGCAACATTTTCATCTCTTGAACCTGCATAGACCGTATAACCCTTAGACGCTAAAAAGTTAGCACTAAGCGCACCCATTCCAGATGTTGCACCTGTGATTAGAACTACTTTTGACATAAAAACTCCTTATGATTTGATGCGTAAAGTATAGGGTAAAAAGATTAATTTGGGTTTGTGTTTTGCAAAAATTGCATAAGTTTTTTAAGGAGTTTGAGACTATTACCTGACATTAAGCAAATGATATTATTATACCGCCGAAGAAAAAAATTGTAAAAACAGAGAGAAATAATGGACTTTTTTAAATATATTCATGCGGTAGGGACGGGCGAAAAAGGCAATCGTGATTTGACTTTGCAAGAGGCAAAGGACATGATGGAACAGGTTTTAAAGCAAGAGGTTTATCCTGAACAAGCTGCTGCTTTTTTACTTGGATGGAGGCTCAAACCTGAGACAACGGATGAGTTTAGAGGTGTTGTAGAGGCGTGTGATGGGTTTATCAAAGAGATGCCAGTGGCGAACTCGCTAGAGCTTGGATACCCATTTGACGGAAAGGCAAACAATCCTTTTATTTTTCCACTTGTTGCTAAAATGCTTGAAAATTCCGAGCTTCATCTTGTAGTCACTGGTGATGATTTGGCACCAGCAAAGGCGGGGATTACCTTAAAAGAGGTAGCTACTCACATTGAACTCGGTAAAAATTTACACTATTTTGACAGAGCTGACTTTTTTAAAGAGATGCATGACCTCACACCGCTTCGTATGCGTCTTGGGCTTAGAACAGGGCTTAACACTATTGAAAAATTGACGAAAGTTGCTAAGAGTGAGTACGCTATTACGGGTGTTTTTCACAAACCTTTTGTAAAAAAATATATTGACGCTTTTGCGGACAGATATAAGAGATTGGCGCTTATTCAGGGAAATGAGGGGACGCCGGAGCTCTTTAGCAAGGGGAGGTTGTGGATCGCGGATGGCAGTGATGTAGAAGAGATTATTGTAGATCCTGAGTACTATGGAGTAAACTACACAAAATCTTGGGAGAAAATCTCTTTGGAGGAGTCTTTAGAACAGATAAACAACCCCTCTGATGAATTTTTAAAACTTGCACGACTCAACGCCGCTGTCTATCTTTTTGTGGCACAAAAGGCTAAAACGATAGAAGAAGCTTACGAAAAACTCAATGGATAAATTTTCCAGCCATCTGAAAAACATTTTACATGGCTTCTTTTTGGCGATAGGAACGACTATCGCTGAACCCTCTACTATCTTGCCTCTCATCGTCAACTATTTTGGCGGAAGTTCTATGCTTGTGGGATTTTTTGCGGCACTTCTTCGTGGCGGAGCGGTCATTGTGCAGCTTTTTGCCGCCTTTCATGCACAGAGTTACAAGCGGATGATGCCTTATCTGCGTAGAATATTTTTTGTCCGATTTTTCTCATGGTTTCTCATCGGTGTTGCGATTCTCCTTTTTGGCGAAAACTATCCCAACCTAACCCTCGCTTCCATAGGTTTTGGGCTCTTTCTCTTCTCCTTCAGTGCGGGATTTGCGGCGATTTACTTTCGGGAAATTATGGCAAAGATATTTTCACATAAGTTTCGTGGCAAAACGATGGCGTACAGACAGTTTTTCAGTGCGGTGGGTGGGCTAATCAGCGGTGCGCTTGCGGCTTGGATTTTGGAGTCGTTTGAGGCACCACAAAGTTATGGTTACCTCTTTGTCATCAGCTCTTTTATCATGGCTTTGGGCTACATAGCGTTTGCTTTGGTGGATGAACCTGAGAAAGAGGAGGTTTCAAAAAGAGAGAGTTCTTTTAAAAAGTTTTTGCAAAACTCCCTCTCCATCCTCAAAGCAGATAAAAATTTTCAGACGCAAGTAACCACTTTTTTCTTAGCGTACGGCTATCTTATCGCTCTGCCTTTTATTATACTCGATGCGCAGCAAAAGATAAATCTTGACGGTGTGGCGATAGGCTCACTCATCACAACGCAGATGGTCGGAGCGATGCTTAGTAACTTTTTATGGGGAAATTTGAGCGGTAACGGACGTAATATTGCTGTGGCAAAAGTGGCGATTTCACTACAAATCGTCGCTATTTTACTTGCATTTGTAGCATCTTCGCTCTATGCGTATATGCTTATCTTCTTTTTAGTGGGTGCTTCTATGGATGGAAATCGCATCGCTTCAAGCAACCTCATACTTAAGCTTGCTCCAGCGGATAAAAGACCCGTTTACATAGCACTTCAGATGAATATCGTCTCTTTGGGGATGTTTTTCTCTATCATTGGCGGGGTTGTTTTGCACTACACAAACTACACACTGCTCTACTCACTCGCAACTGGAGTGCTTTTGGCAGCGCTTTTTTTGTCATTTCGTTTAACAGAGGGAAAAACAGAGGCTTAAATCCCAAAAAAGGTTTTAAGAAACTCTCTCTCTTTTTCATTTTGGATAAGAACTTTTCCAAGAAGTTCACCTTTTTCACTCATAATCGAGACTTCGTTACCCTCAACTCTAAGATACTCTTTGCCCCATTTTTTTTCTAGTTCGTCAAGTCTGTGGTACAAATCGCTTGCGTTTGGCTTCTCTTTGGTATCGTAACGTTTATCAATGATAGTGAGTCCACCAATCCTCTTTTCTACAAGAAAAGGGCTGTAAGCTTTGATCTCCATATAGATGCGATCCTCTTTTGCTTCTGGCATTGCTCTTTGCATTGAGAGCGTTCCTAAAATCAAAAAAGCTGTAAAAAATCCGAAAATTAGAGCCTTCTTTAAAGTTGTATTCATCCGTTTCTCCTATGTTTTTTTATATATTCTTGCGCTTTTTCTTGAAGCATCTTCATTCTCTCTTTGCCTTTTGGCAGTTTTTCTCGAAGCGCTCTCATCTCTTGGAGAAAAATCCCTATATCGCTTGGAATGCAGGATTCAAAGTAGTTTTTAAGTACTTTTGCTACAGCAGGAGATGCACCAGAAGTCGAAATAGCGATAGTCAAATCATCTTTTTTGATGGTAGAGCCAAAGATAAAATCACAATACTCTGTAGCATCGACACAATTGCAAAGGCAATTATACCCTCTTGACTCTTTAAATATCTCCGCTTGAAGCGCAATGTTGTCCACTGCTACAACGACGATGTCAAAATCTGCAACATCACCTTGTTCATACCCTCTTTGCGCTAAAGAGAGGCTGTGCGCTTCTATGAGACGCTCTGTTTCATCACATAAAATGGGAGCTATGACGGAGATATTTGTAGTAAAATCTAAAAGATGACGCAATTTCACAGAGGCGACTAAACCACCTCCAACAAGAAGAATTTTTCTGTTTTGGAGGTTTAAAAAGGTAGGAAAATAGCTCAAAATACCTCTTTTTCTCTTTTTTTTCTCTTTTGTTATCTCCGATATAATACCATACTTTTTTCAAATCCTTTGTTGATGGACATCAACTGAGATTAATTGAAATGAGGTTACAATCGACAAACTAAAAGCGGGTTCTTAACAAAAGAGCTCCAATCAAAAAATGGATGAGAACTAGAGATGAAAGATGAAATATTATCGCGTATTCAAAAGAAATTTCCTTTGGTTGCAAGACCATTTGAAGTAATTGCTGATGAGCTGGGTATGAGTGAAGATGAGGTTCTTGCTATTTTACAAGAGCAGAAAAAAGCAAATATAGTACGTCAAACGTCAGCTATTTTTGACACAAAAAGATTAGGTTATGTCTCCTCTTTGGTTGCATTTAAAATCGCGCCCCAAAAAATCAGCGATGCGGTCAAGATTATCAACTCGCATCCGGGGATTTCGCACAACTATGAGAGAAATCATGATTTTAACATCTGGTTTACGCTTGCAGTTGCTCCAAACTCTAAGCTAGGTCTTCAAAAGACAGTTGAGCTGCTTGCCGTGTTGACAAAAGCGGATGATTTTATCATTCTGCCGACACTCAAACTCTTTAAAATCAATGTCAAACTCAATACAACCGGA
The DNA here is from genome assembly GCA_002452425.1 of Sulfurimonas sp. UBA6792. Taxonomy (GTDB): domain Bacteria; phylum Campylobacterota; class Campylobacteria; order Campylobacterales; family Sulfurimonadaceae; genus Sulfurimonas. The sequence continues at coordinate 6,283 of DKFQ01000042.1, forward strand.
AAAGATGAGAAAAAAGAGGAGGTAAAACGAGTACAGCATAAAGAGATAGAACTCACTCCGCTGCACCACTCCATTATCCGCTATGCTCAAAACGATATCGAATTTGTGCATGAGCCTTTTAAAAAGATAGTTGATGCCATAGGGATAGATTATGATACCTTTTTTGGCGCACTTGACGAGCTTCAAGAGGCGGGTGTTATGAGACGTTTTGCTTCTATTCTTAACCATAGAAAAGCAGGATTTAGCGCAAATGCTATGGTTGTTTGGGATGTGGACGAGCAAAACGGAGAAATGATAGGCGAAAAGGCTGCTGCATTTAGTGCCGTTTCTCACTGCTACCTTCGCCCAAAATATCCAAACTGGCCTTACAACCTCTTTACTATGGTACATGGAAAGAGCGAGGAAGAGACAAATAGCATCATAGAAGAGATGGCTGCTGAGATTGATGCAAAAAGTCATATGCCGCTTTATAGCTCACGCGAGTTTAAAAAGGTGCGCATAGAGTATTTTACTCCCGAGTTTGAAGCTTGGGAAGAGAAATATAGTGAGGCAAAGGAGTAGATATGCAACTTTTTTTAGAGCTAGAGATAGTCTATATCGTTATAGGGATTTTTATTTTGAGTGTGACTGCAGTTGTTACAACAAGAGATTTTATGCCAAAGGGTGCATTTAAAAAAGGGATGATTTCAGTGGGTATCGTCGTCTCTATGATGGTGGCATTTCACTACACAATTACAGTAAAAAGAATGAATGGAGTTGAGGCGCTTTTCAATGTGGGAGAGACCATCATCTGTGAAAACAAGATGCAAAGAACCATCTCAAAATCTGTACTTCTCTCACAAAGCTTAGGGTGGAGACTTGAAGATCACCTCTTTAAACATGATGACTATATCAGAGATTTTCATACTTCTCGCTGCGTTGACTGGAAGGGAAGTGATGTGTTTCAAGAAGAGAATCAAACGAAATGAAAGAGACGCTCAGACGCTATGGCTTAGCGATACTTTTTCTTTTTCTTGTTATCTTTTTGATGCTTTTGGGCACTTTGGGCGTGAAAAGCTTTGGAGATAAGATGTTAGAGGGAACGGGAGTTGAGATGAAACCACGGGGAGACAATTTAGCAAAATGAGTTTAACAACGATTCTTTTAATAGGTGCGATTTTAAGCGTCGCATTTCACTTTTTAGGTGTCTATACAGGCGCAAAAAAGACGGTTTGGGTCATGCTCGCTATCGTTTGGGCGGCGAGTTTCGGTTTGGCTACGAGTGAGGTAAAACCTAAAGGTTATACAGAGATAGAGAAGATGAAGGGCAAATTTGCCGAGACGGATAAGCTTATAGAAGAGGCGATGCCTGAGGTCTCCATTTACGAGATGGTTGTCATCAAAAAAAGTTATAACGAAAACAAGCCAAAGCAATAGATTTTATGAAAAAAGTGGGCATATTTGGGTGTGGCTGGCTTGGAAAACCGCTCTCTCTTGAACTTGAAAAAGAGTTTGAGGTGGAGTGCTTTTCAAGAGAGACAACAAAAGATGATGCCCAGTTTTGGCAGAGCGATACGCTCATCATCGCCATGCACACAAAAGACAACTACCTCACAACACTTAAAAAAATAGCCGCACTTACAAAACCCGACGCAAATATCATACTTATGAGTTCTACATCCGTCTATAAAGAGTTTGACGGCGATGTGGATGAGAGTGCGGTTATATCGCAATCATCGCTTATCAAAGAGGCGGAGGAGTTGTTGCTTGGGCTTAGAGAGAGGGTGCTAGTATTGAGACTTGGCGGGCTGATGGGTGAGGATAGGGTTGCAGGGCGTTGGAAGAGTGCGACAAAGTTTCAAGACGGCTATGTGAACTACATCCATAGGGATGATGTCATAGCTATCATCAAGTGGATGTTGGAGTGTGGTATAACGCAAGGGATTTACAACCTTGTAGCACCCCTGCATCCGACACGCCTTGAAATACATCAAAGAAATGCTCAAAATTTTAGTGTGGATGTGGGTGAGTTTGAGGGTTTTACAAAGCGCAGAGTTTTGTCAGACAAGGTCATCAAAGAGCTTGGATATAGTTTTAAGTATCCAAATCCGTTGGAGTTTTGGGGCTAGACTTCCGGTATAACTTCAGTTTGTGAACGATTCTGCAACGGAAGGGTTACAACAAGTGAAGCGGTTGTGGGGTACCCACCGTGAAGCCTTAGTGAACAAACTGAAGTTATGCCGGAAGTCTATTAATTACTTCTGGCTAGTGCCGCAAAGTCTATCTCATCTTTTGGCTCTTTGGACTCTTTGATTTTTTTGTCCTCTTCAAAACTGCCCGTGCTAAAGATGTATTCGCTTTTTTGCAATATACACCCCTTCATCCCTGGAACACACTCTTTTTTTATAAGTTTGCAGTAACCGTTGTGGTCATGTTGGCATGTCCAACCCATGATGCACTCCTTTTTTTAGTGAAATAATTTACGTATTTAAGGCGGGGCTAAAGCCCCACGTCCTATAGGCTGCGTAAAATCTGTAAAAATAACAAAAGTGAATTATGCTACAATTTTTTAAACTTCCGACTTAAGGGAAATCAGAAATGCAAGGTAATTATAAAGCGTTATGGCTTAGCGATGAGATGTTTGATGAGTGTTTGGAGGTAATCGACCAGCGTCAGTTGCCTTTTGTCTATGATACACGCTATTTAACAAATACAGAAGAGGCGGTAAACGCCATAAAAAATAGAACCGTTTGCGGTGCGGGGGTTGTCGGAGTTGTGGCGGCTTTTGGGGTTTATATAGCTGCTATTGAGGTGGATGGAGATTACGAGGCACTTCAAGAGAGGGCGGCTTTGTTGCGTGAGGCGTGTTTGGTAAGAGGCAATCTTTCATGGGCAGTTGATGTGATGATGGAGCGACTTAGAGAGTCACAAGATGTGATAGAAGATGCAAGGGCGTTTGCCATAGAGCTAAGTGACAATGAGGCGTTAGAGAGCCAAAAGATAGCAGAGGTAGGCTGTAAACTCATAGAAGAGATGCGCAAAAAGAGTGGAAAGGAGAAAATCAATATCTTGACCCACTCCAGCGGCGGATATCTTGCTTTTGTGGATGAGGGGGCAGCATTTGCGCCTATCTATGAGGCAAAGAGAAGAGGGGTGGATGTGCATCTTTTCTTAACAGAGAGCAGACCTACAAATCAGGGTGCGTCGCTTGGCGCATGGGAGCTTGCTCAAAATGAGATAGACCACACTATCATAACCGATAGCATGGCAGGGCATTTGATGCAGTGCGGCGAGGTGGATATGGTAATAGTGAGTGCCGACAGAGTGAATGAAAACGGCGATGCGGTGGCAAGTGTGGGAACATATCTTTTGGCACTCGCAGCGCATGACAACAACATCCCTTTTTACGTTGCACTTCCGACTTCCTCGTTTGGTGTTGGTACGGATGAGGCACGTATGGATGAGAGAAGCAGCGATGAGGTAAAGTTTGTCAAAGGCGTGGATGCTGATGGAGTTTTTCGCAGAGTTCGCATAACACATGAGGGTTCAGCGGCAGTAAGTTTTGGCTCTGATGTAACTCCTGCAAGGCTTATTAGCGGGTTTATCACCGGCAAAGGGGTGAGTGAATTAAGAGAGAGGATGAGTGTTTGAGAAGTTTTTATGATGACAAAGAGGCGTTTGGATGTAAAACAGATTTGGATTTGCGGGTTTATACCTCAAGGCTGCTTGGGCGTGATGCTTCTTTGGTGCTTCATGGCGGCGGAAATACCTCTGTAAAATCAACCGTTACAAATCTTTTGGGTGAGAGTGAAGAGGTGCTTTATGTTAAGGGGAGCGGCTGGGATTTGGCGACTATCGAGGCGGAGGGTTTTGCTCCCGTAAAGATGGATGCACTGCTTAAGATGGCGGAGTTAAAGGAGCTTAGCGACACCGATATGGTGGCACAGCAGCGTCTTGCTATGACAAATCCATCTGCTCCAAACCCCTCTGTTGAGGCGATTTTGCACGCTATCATCCCTTTTAAGTTTGTTGACCACACGCATGCAGATGCGGTTGTGACTATTACCAATACTTACGGTGGCGAGGAGAAAACCAGAGAGATTTATGGGGACAGAGTTTTGGTTATCCCATACATCATGCCCGGATTTGTGCTTGCAAAACTTGTTTACGATATGACAAGAGATGTTGTATGGGAGGAGCTTGATGGGATGGTTCTTATGAATCATGGGCTTTTTACATTTAGCGATGATGGCAAAAAATCGTATGAAAAAACCATAGAGTTGGTGGATGCGGCAGAGAAGTATCTTGAGAAAAATGGGGCGGTTTTGGAGTGTGAAAGTGCGACTTCTTCTGTGGATTTGCTTACTTTGGCAAAAATCCGCAAAGAGGTTTCAAATCTAAAAGGTGTTGCGACTATCTCCATCTTTAACGAGAGTGATTTGGCGGTGCATTTTTCAAAGCAGGATGTTGAGAAAATCGCCGTGCAAGGACCGCTCACACCCGACCATGTTATACGCACAAAGAGAGTTCCCGCACTTTTGGGCGATGATGTGAGTGCTGATTTGGCACGGTTTGTCAAAGAGTACAAAGAGTATTTTGAGGCAAATGAGCATGGCGAGACGCTCTTAAATCCCGCACCCAATTTTGCAATACTTAGGGGCAGTGGAACGCTCTCTTTTGGCGCAAATGCGAAAGAGGCAAATATCATAAAAGATATCAATGAGCATACCTTTGAAGCGATACTAAAAGCCCAAAAACTCGGCGGTTACAAGGCTCTTAGCGCAAAAGATATATTTGAGGTTGAGTACTGGTCGCTTGAACAGGCAAAACTCAAAAACGGTGCAAAAACGGCTCTTCTTAGTGGAAAAATAGCCATCGTTGCAGGCTTGGAGAGGGCAGATATGTTAAAGGCTCAAGGTGCGGTGGTTGTGAGATGTGATGCAGTAAAAAGCGAAGAGATTTCTGCTGTAGTAGAGAGAACGGTTAAGAGTTTCGGCGGTATCGATATAGTTGTAGCCGATGGAGAGGTCTTTACGCCTAGTTCAGACTTAGATACGCACACCGCTCATCAAGAGCTTCTCAAACAGTGTGCGCCGTTTTTAAAGCTCGGAGTTGAGACACCGCATCAACTCTTCATATAGAGCATTCGCTTGATATTGTCTGGCATGCTCTCTAGCGCAAAACTCTTTTGGTCTTTGATGTAAGATGGGAGTTTAAAATCTTTTGATGTCAAAAGCGTGAAGAGTTTTTGCAAATCCTCATTCTCAATTTGCTTGTACTTTATCTCCATCTCTTTGGCGATACGAAGAAAAAAGGTGAGCAAAACGGCTTGCGCTTTTTCGTTCACAGCCTCATTTCTTATAACGCCCTCAAACTCCTTGCGCATCGTTAAAACATTGTACTCGCACAGTTCATCAAGTTTCTCGGGATTTTCGGTGGCAAGATAGTTCAAAATATTTAAGATAAGATTGAGAAAAAGAAGATTGGTTTTGTCGATAACCATATTGTTTTTTTCAAGTCTCTCTTTGTATGCCAAAATCTCTGGTTGTACATCGTGAAAATAAGCTAACATTTTTGAACCTTTAGGAGAAGAATTTAAGCTATCATTCTAGCATCAAGAGGCTGATATCGCACTTTCTAAGTGGTGTTAAAGTAGAAAATTAATAGAATGAGAAGATATTACAGGGAGCCAAAACATGGCAAAAAAAAGTAAAAAAAACTCCAAAATCAACCAGAAAATCAAAAAATATTTTGACGGCGACCCTTTTGATGTGGGGGTTGCGAGGGTAAGTACGCAGACTTTGAGTGAACTATTTCATTATCTTGGCATCTATGATGTGGAGGGAAGCAAAGAGATGCTTCTTAAAGTGGCGCGGATGATTTGGAGCGAGGTGGATAGTGATTATCGTGGGGCTATTTTGGATTTTTTCGAGCAAGAGGGGAGGATTTATAAGGCAACCACACCTCAAGAGCCGAGTTTGGAGCGTGATGACAAGATAGATATGCTCATCGACGAGCTAGACGCAACCCCAGAGGAAGCGGGGCTTTTGCGTGAAGCATTTATGGATGTGAGAAGCAAAAAGATATCTATCGAAAAGATGGAGTCAAAGCTTCGCCACATACGCTACGGTCTAAAAAAAGAGCGTATCCAAAAGAGGTTGGATGGGGTTTTTGACATCGACGACTCTTTGGAGTTTAACGCCTCTCTTCGTTATGCCATTTACGGGCAAAATTTTCATAAAATCCTCAC
>DKFQ01000042.1:12519-16728 GCA_002452425.1 Sulfurimonas sp. UBA6792
CGCTTGTTGGGGAGATAGAAGAGGAAAAAGAGCGTGTTGTGGCGTTGAAGCAAAAAGAGATAGATAGCTTTTTGGCAATGCTTGGAGAGGAGCATCCCTATTTGAGCCAAAAAGAGATAGTGAGTGCGCTACGCGCTGCACCGCCCAAGTCAAAACTCTCTTACCCGCCGCTTAAAGAGGAGATTTTAAAGCGCATCGTCTCTAAAGAGTTTGGTGAGAGTGCCTTAGAGCTTCATGACGAGGAGCTTCTTATCGCCATCCCTCAGAGCTGCACGCTTCCCTACACAAACAAAGAACAACCCTATACGCTGGAGCTGCATGTTGAGTTGAACTCGCTTTTGGGGGAGATTTGGAAGAGCAGAACGCTTGATTTTAGCGAGGTGATAGCGGCGGCAAAAAAAGAGCATGAGGAGCATTTTTTTGCAGACCTTTCATCTTTGGTTGCGGAGTGCGACTCTTATGCCACGCTGCTGCATCTAAGCCCTGAAGCACTCCATGCAAAAGTGTATGATGCCTTGCTTGAACTGCTTCCGATGTCGCTTGTCATCTCGCCAAAAGTTGCACGCAAAACACTCAAACGATTTACATTCTCCATCCATGAAGAGATAGCCAAAAAACAGCGTTACGAACTCCTTGCCCGCACGATTAGGGATTTTAAAAATCTCTTTCCGCTTGCCCGTGATATGCGGCGCAAACTCATACTTCACATAGGACCGACCAACAGCGGCAAAACCTACCAAGCGATGCAAAAACTAAAAAACGCCGACACGGGGTACTACCTCGCACCGCTTAGACTTTTGGCGTTGGAGGGATTTGAGGAGTTGCGGGAGAGTGGGATTGATGCCTCGCTTATCACTGGCGAGGAGCAGATACTTGACGAGGAGGCGACACACATCAGCTCTACCATCGAGATGTGTAACTTTGACGTGGATGTGGATGTGTGCGTTATCGATGAGGTGCAGATGATAGATGACCGTGACCGTGGCTGGGCGTGGGCAAATGCCATCATAGGCGCACCTGCAAAAGAGATTATCATGACGGGTTCGCCAAATGTCAAAGAGGCGGTTGTCGCACTTGCGGCATATCTGGGCGAGGAGCTTGAGATAGTGGAGTTTGAGCGAAAAAATCCGCTTGTTCTTATGGATGCGCCTGTTCATGAGAGAGAGGTTGAGGAGGGGAGCGCAATCATCGCCTTTAGCCGCAAAGATGTGCTTAAACTCAAACAGACATTTTCAAAGCACTTTAGCGTGAGCGTGGTTTATGGAAACCTCTCGCCAGAGGTAAGACGTGAAGAGGCGAGACGTTTTCGTGCAGGCGAGACGCAGATACTTGTCGCCACCGATGCCATCGCCATGGGGCTTAACATGCCCATCAAAACCATTCTTTTTTCCAAAGCAGAGAAGTTTGACGGAGTAAACGACAGAAATCTTCTACCGAGTGAAGTACACCAAATCTCAGGACGTGCGGGAAGATACGGACTTCATGAAAAGGGGTACGTTGGGGCTTTGAGTGCGGATGTACTGCATATCGTAAAGAAAAATTTTCACAAAGAGGCGCATAAAATCGCCATACCTTTTAAAGTGATGGCAAATCTCGACCATATCAAGCTTGTCGGCACAATCTTGGAGGAAAAATCGCTTCATGAAATACTCAAGTTTTTTGTCAAAAATATGGAGTTTGACGGTCCGTTTGTAGCGACAAATCTTGACGATATGCTTGAGGCTTCCGTACTTGTGGATAGTTACGACCTAGATTTGACCACAAAATACCATCTAGCATGCGCACCGCTTACGCTCAAATCGCCCTATATTACGGGTGCATACGAGAGCTACCTTGGCGCACTGGAAAAAAAGATACCCATCCCTTACACCATGCCCATCCTCACAAGCTCACACGCCCAAACCACAGACGACCTTTTGCGTGCGGAAGATATGGTAAAAGAGATTTCTCTCTACCTCTGGCTCAGCTACCGCTTTGGCGACTACTTTATCGACACAAACAGAGCAAGAGCGGCAAGGGGAGTTTTGAACAAATTTATAGAAAACTCCCTCCAACAAAACCAACTCGCCCAAAAATGCAGAATGTGCAACGCCCCACTCCCGCCAAACTCCCCTTACGGCATCTGTCAGGCGTGCTTTAAGAAAAACTACACGGGACGGGGAGTTAGTAGCAGGGGGTATAGAAATAAATGAAAGGACTTATTATGGACAAAATCAAAAAAAACACACTTGTGTCAATGCGTATAAAGCTAGAAGATGGAGAGGGAAACATCATTGATGATAGCGACGAGCTTATGTATCTTCACGGCGGTTACGCTCAAATATTTCAAAAGCTAGAAGATGCGCTTATGGGAAAAAAAGTAGGCGATACTTTTCATGTTACGCTCACTCCCGCAGAAGCGTTTGGAGAGTACGATGAGACTTTGGTTTTAAAAGAGCTGCTAGAAGATTTGCCTGAGGATATCGCCGTAGGCACGGAACTTGACGGTGAAGAGGAAGGCATTGTTTACGTGGTTGAGAGCATAGATGAAAAGTATGCAATCCTCAACGCAAATCATGAACTCGCAGGTGTCGCAATTGTAGCAAGTGGGGAGATTTTGGAGATAGAACAGCTCTCAGATGAGGCGGCAAAAGAGCTGCTTAAGGGTGAACATCAGCATTGAGGGTGGTTGGCATATGAAAATAAAAAGGAGAATATATGCAACTTAAACTATATCAAATAGATGCTTTTGCAAAAAAAATATTTGAAGGAAATCCTGCGGCGGTTTGTCCTTTGGATAGTTGGCTAGATGATGCGTTAATGCGCAAGATAGCGATGGAGAACAACCTCTCTGAGACAGCGTTTTTTGTAAATGAGGGTACGAATTATCATATCCGATGGTTCACGCCGCTTGAAGAGGTTGACATGTGTGGACATGCGACACTCGCTAGTGCGTTTGTATTGTTTGAGATTTTGAACTACCCAAACGATGAGATTGTTTTTGATTCAAAAAGCGGTGAGTTGCGTGTTAGAAGAGAGAGGGATAAGCTTCTTATGGATTTTCCGGCTCAGGAGATTACGGCATGTCCGATTCCACTTGCCATAGCAGAAGCGTTTGTGATGCAGCCAAAAGAGTGTTATAAGTCGATGGACTATCTGCTTGTTTTTGAAAATGAAGAAGATATTTTAAAAGCAAAACCAAACCTAGAGAAGCTAAAAAATATTGATGCTAGAGGCGTAATCATCACTTCAAAAAGCCAAGAGTATGATTTTGTCTGCCGTTTCTTCGCTCCAAAAATCGGTATAGATGAAGATCCTGTTACAGGTGCTGCTTTTACTCAGCTCGCGCCTTACTGGAGCAAAGTTTTGGGTAAAAATGAGTTTAGAGCAAAACAAATCTCACAAAGAGGCGGAGAAGTTTTTTGCAAATTGTACGGCTCAAGAGTTGAGATAGCAGGATACGGCATAAAATATTTTGAAGGAATAGTAGAGCTATGATGAGGCTATACACGACTTTGCTGATAATCCTATTTATATTTATGTTACCTCTGTTTGCCAAAGAGCCAAATTTCGGCAAGTTTGACGGGAGTGCGGTTGTGTTGGATCTGAACAGTTCGCAAAAAATGGTTTTTGGGGTGCGTGCGGATGAGAGACTTAGTCCTTGTTCTACTTTTAAAATCCTAAACTCTATGATAGCTCTTGATAGCAGAGTTGTAAAAGATGAGAATGAGGTTATAAAGTGGGACGGTGTAAAACGAGAATACCCCGCATGGAATCAAGACCACACTATGCGCTCTGCCATAGCGGTGTCAACGGTTTGGTTTTATCAAGAGTTGGCTAGTCGCATAGGGCAAATGAGGATGCGAGAGTATGTAAACAGGGCTAAGTACGGCAATACGGATACCTCTGATGCTCTTAGGGGCTTTTGGCTGGGCGGCGGAAGCCTCAAAATATCTCTAAACGAACAGGTTGATTTTCTCTCACGGCTTATGCGCAATGATTTGGAATTTTCGCAACATGTAATGGACACGGCTAAAGATATTATGACTTTAGAAAAAAGCGATACTTACCTGCTTGGCGGAAAAACGGGAAGCTGCGGCGGAGTGGGATGGTTTGTAGGATTTGTGCAAAATCATGACAAAACTACCGTTTTCGCTTTTAACATAAAAGGCGATGGCGCAAACGGAGTAGAGGCAAAGAAGATAGCGTTGGAGTATTTAGAAAAATAGC
>DKFQ01000044.1 GCA_002452425.1 Sulfurimonas sp. UBA6792
GAACTAAAAGCCGCCTTAGAGAGATTTCACAGAGATGACTACACGCTTCTGCCGCCAAGCAAAAAACTGCTCTATGCGGGGATTTACCTTCCATCATGCATCAGCCAGAGGTTGAAGTTTGTCGTTGCGGTGGACAGTTCAGGCTCTATCGATGAGCCACTTTTAGCCACTTTTTTGGGCGAATTAAACTCCCTCATGCACACCATCCCAAACTTTGAACTAGAACTTCTCGTGTGCGATGATAAGATTAGGATGCGCAAAACTTTCTATGGCGGCGATATCTTAGAAGCAGAGCTAAGCGGCGGCGGTGCAACGGATTTCCGCCCTGTTTTTGAGTTGATAGAAAATGAGCTTGAAGATGTAAAACTGCTCTTGTATTTTAGTGATTTGGATGGGATTTTCCCGCTTCACACCCCAGAGTACGAGGTAAAGTGGATAACCCCAAAAGAGAGAGACGTCCCTTTTGGGAGTGTGATAGTTTTGGAGGATGAAAGGAAGTGAGGCTTCAGCCTCGCATGGACGCTGTCAACGGTTGACAACGGGGCAAAAGCCCCATTTCCGAGCAGAGATTAGTTGCTAAGAACCCTATTTCTCCCCTGCTGTTTTGCGCTGTAAAGGAGCATGTCTGCTTGGTTGATGCTCTCTTCTAAGCTCTCTTCTGGGGTAAGTAAAACGCCAATGGAGGCGCTAAAGTGGATGGTGCTTCCATCGGGTGCGCTTACACCGCATGCTTCTATCTTTGCTCTTAAGTTTTCAAAAACACTTAGCGCACGCGATGGAGCGACATTTTGAAGTACGACACAAAACTCCTCGCCTCCAAAGCGTGCTACCATATCATTTTGGCTTGTATTGGCACGCAGGATGTCAGCTACAGCGTTGATAACTTTATCGCCCGTGTCATGCCCATACGTATCGTTTACTTTTTTAAAGTGGTCGATGTCAATCATGGCAATGGCAAACTTTTCGCTCTCTTGAAGTGCCTTTTCAAAGTAGCTTTGCATCGACGCAAAAAAGTAGCGTCGGTTGTAAAGCCCCGTTAAAAAGTCGCGGTTGGCGTGGTTGGTGATGGCGTGGATATTTTCAAGCGCTTCGATGGAGTTGTTGATGCGGCAGGAGAACTCCTCTTTTGAAAAGGGCTTTTTGATGTAGTCGTTTGCGCCGCTTTTTAGAAAAAGTGCAGTTGTGTCCTCCTCGTCATCACTAGAGATGGTGATGATGGTGAGGTCATTTTTGGTGTAGAGTTTGCGTATCTCATTTGTGAGCTGTAGTCCATCCATCACGGGCATATGGTAGTCGGTTAAAACCAAACTGATGTCACCTCTTGTGCTTAAAATCCCCATTGCCTCCTCGCCATGTGCTACGGTGATGACTTTAAAGAACATATTTTCAAGCATACCAAGCATCTGTTTTCTAAAAACCAAAGAGTCATCTACGACAAGGATGGTGTGGCTTTGGTTTTTTTGCAGTCGCGCGATGGTTTGAAGAATGTAGTTGATGTCATCCACGCCCCCTTTGTTGACATAGTCTATGATGTTTTTTTTGAGCATCGAAGCACGGAAGGTTTTATCTATGTTGCCGCTTAGCACGATCACATGGTTGCCACTGCCAAGCACATGCTCAACGATTTCGCCATTGGGAGCATCGGGAAGGTTAAGGTCGGTAAGAACCAAAAAGTAGCGATATCTTTTTAAAAAAAGCTTTGCCTCAGACAAGGAGTAAGCAACATCGACTTCAAAGTCAAGCTCAAGATTTATCTTTTTTGCTATTACTTTTGCGAGTGCTTTGTTGTCTTCTACGATGAGTATCCTCTGCATTTATGGGGTTTCCTTACGAAAAAATTTCGTCATTATAGTATAATCTTGTATGGATTATTTTGAAACAATTATGCAAAAACTGCACAACAAACAGAGTATTTTTCTCACAGGCGGAGCAGGGGTCGGCAAGACGACGATTACAAAAAAAGTGATAGAACACTTTGAGCAAGAGGCAAAAAAAGTTGCGAAACTCGCCTCTACTGGGATGGCAGCAACGCTTATCGGCGGTCAGACACTGCATAGTTTTTTTGAGTTTGGGATTGCGCAAAACAGAGATGAGCTTGTGCGTGATGGCAAAGGCGAGCCTTCTAAGAAGCTCAAAAAACTCATCGCTTCACTCGCACTTATTGTGATTGATGAGATTTCTATGGTAAGCGATACGCTCTTTGAGATGGTGGCGATGCGCCTTGAACAGTGTGTATTTGGCGGTGCGCTTTTGGTGGTTGGAGACTTTTTGCAACTCCCTCCAGTTGTGCGTGGGGGCGAGGTTCGTTTTGCTTTTGAGTCAGAGGCGTGGAGAGCGTGCATGTTTGAGCGCATAGAGCTTACGCACATTTACAGAACTACTGATGCGCATTTTATAGAGCTTCTGCATAAGGTGCGTTTTGGAGAGGTGGACGAGGAGGTTCACAATGCGCTAAATGATTTCATCAAGCCTCTGCCGCATGATTTTAACGATGTGACTTTTCTTTTTGGACTCAACCAGAGTGCACAGCGGCACAACAAAGAGCAACTTGCTAAACTTGATGGTGAACTTTACGCCAAAGAGGCACAAATCATCAAGCACAAAAAGACACTCAGCGATGCGGAAGTAGAGCGTTTTATGAACGACGCACGCATAGAGGGAGTTTTAGAGCTAAAAGTCGGTGCACCCGTACTCTTTAGCAAAAACGCATGGAACTATTACAACGGCGAGCGGGGCGAGATAGTCGCCATAGACGCAAGCTATGTTTATGTCAAAAAGAGCGATGCAAAGGTTGTCAAGCTAGAGCAAGTCGCCCAAAGCAAGATGGCATGGACGGAACGCATCCATGAGGGTAAAAAAGAGCTTGTGGAAGAGCCTGTCATGACGCTCTATCAGTACCCCATCAAACTCGCCTACGCCATCACCATCCACAAATCCCAAGGCATGAGCATTCTTGACCTTGTTATCGCCACAAATGAGATTTTTGCGCCCTCACAGTTTTATGTCGCTCTCTCTCGTGCCATGCAGCCCGCACGCCTCACACTGCTTGCACCAAGAGGGCAGTGGTATGAGAAGATTTTTGTCCATCCAAAAGCACTGGAATTTACCATGAGTTGATTTTGAAACATTCTTTCGTTACAATATGTTTATAACGAAAAGGATTTTTTTGTGAACAGAGATATAACATCAAGCTATGTAAAAAAAGTCATCACAAAACGCTATGTCTTCGCTCTGGGCGTTATCGCAGTTCTCTCTACTTTAGCGCTCTCGATGCTTCATCTTGTTTTAAAAGACACGCAAAATATCGCTTATGTCGTCAATATTGCTGGAAAACAGCGTATGCTCTCACAGCATATCGCGCTTGATGTGCATCGAGTGCATCATCGCCACGAAGGCAAAGATGTGGAAACTGCAAAAATCATTCAAAGAAGATTGGAGCGACTAAGCGATGAGATGCTTCATGCCAACACGATGCTCTCTAGCGGAAAACTCAGCGACACCAAAGAGATAAAACTTACGCCTGAGATGCAAGAGCTCTACTTTGGTCATTTAGATATCGCAAAACGTGTTGAGGCTTATGTGCATGCCGCAAAAGAGCTCTCTCATGCGCAAAAAGCGCAAGATATGCAGAAGCTGGTTCTCTTTTTTAACAGTGAATCAGAGGGGCTTTTGGAGGATTTGAACAAAGTCGTTGCGCAGTACCAAAAAGAGGGCGAAGCAGATTTGCGCACGATACAACGCATGGAGAACATCATCTATGCCGTTACGCTTATAACGCTTCTTTTAGAGGTCATTTTTATCTTCCAACCTATGGCACGCCAACTTACAGAGCTTGCAGGTGAAAAAGAGATGTTCATGAGTGATTTGCGTACGCAAGTGGAGCTACGCACACTCCATCTCGAACGTGCCAATGAACAGCTCAACAAACTTGCAAGTCACGACCCTTTAACGGGGCTTTTCAACAGACTTACCTTTGAGACAGATATCAATTTGCTCATCAAACACTACTATAACCATAAAGCTCCCTTTGCGGTCATTCTCTTTGATATCGACTGGTTTAAAGATGTCAACGATACGTATGGGCACGATGTGGGGGATTTTGTGCTAAGCGAATTTGCAAAACTTCTCAGAGAGCACTTCCGTCATGAAGACAAGATTTACAGGGCAGGGGGAGAGGAGTTTGTGGCACTGCTCAGCCGTATCAGCGTTGAAGAGAGCTTGATGATTGCGCAGAAAATCCGCCATGTCGTGGAAGAGCATCTCTTTAAAATAGGGAGTGTTATGCTCCACAAAACCGTGAGTGCCGGTGTCTATCATACAGATGTCCACTCAGGGGTAAAAAACTACAAAAACATCTACAAAATGACAGACATCGCGCTCTACAGAGCTAAAGAAGAGGGAAGAAACAGAATCATTTTAGTGCAAGAGACACATGAACCAAAAAACAGCGATGAAGCGCATAAGTCGATTTTTCTCTTTGAAGACAGGACGCTTTGTAAGTTAGTAGAAGCGTACGGACCCATTTTTGAGACAACGGGTTATCGGGCAGAGGAGTTTGTGCATAAAGAGAGAGATTTTTGCTCCCTCATCTACGAGGCAGACCATGATGTGTTGCAAGAGGGCGCGCTCTCCTACTCAAAAACCCTGCGCATCGTATGCGCTGATGGAAAAATCAAGATAGTGCGTCTGAACCTCCGTGAGCATAAAGGTAGTGTCGTTGTAGAGATGGTGGATGCTAAACTCCTAGCAGAGGGCATTCGTGACGCTATGCTTGTCTATAACTTCAATGCAATGCTTGAGAAAACCAATGACTTCATCTACTTTAAAGATGCAAATCATCTCTTCACTGCCGCAAGTAAAACACTCCTAAACATCACCTCCGCAAAGACGCAAGAAGAGCTTGTAGGCGCTACGGACTATGAAGTTTTTGAAAAAGAGTATGCAGATGCGTACTTTAAACTAGAAAAGGCTGTATTTAGTGGTAATGTCGATGTTGCGCAGGAGTACCAGCCATACAAAAGCGTGGATGGCAAAGAGGGATGGGTGGACAACAGAAAGTACCCCATCAAAGATACAGAGGGCAACATCATCGGGCTTTTTGGCGTTGCGAGGATTTTGCCTGATAAGCCTACAAAAACTTCTTAAGCGCTTCGTAGGAGTTGATTTGATTTTGCACTGCATCATAAAACGTGCAGTCAAAAGAGAGCTCATGTGCTTCTAAAAACGCTCTTATCTCCTCTTCTTTTGCATCCATAGTCTCTTGTGCGCCAAGCAAAATGATAAAGTCATTTGCTCTTACTCTAAAGAGGGCTCTGTTGGCAAAGAGTTTTTGCAAAAGTGTGGCAAACTTTTGAAGCACTTTATCTCCGCTCTCCCAGCCATACTTTTTATTGTAGTCGTCAAACTGATGCAAGGAGATAACGACTATCTTTTGAAACGCTCTAAAATCCTCATTGTTGACAAGCGTGGCTTCCAAATATTTTGCATTGTAAAGCTCTGTAAGACTGTCTTTGTAGAAGTAAACAAAACGCTGCTCCTCCAAAACGGTTTGAGGAGTTTGGCTGATATCCTCCGAAGTATCAACCTCTTGGAGCGCTCTTGCAGCTGCTTGTATGACCTCTGGATGGTAAAAAATGCCGCTAAGTTCCAGTATCTCTTCTATGGCTTGCGCAGTGCTTTTTTTGTGCTTGTAGATTCTGTTGGTAGTCATCGCATCAAACGCATCGGCAACCATCA
>DKFQ01000043.1:0-5309 GCA_002452425.1 Sulfurimonas sp. UBA6792
CTGCAAAAGTTGGCTATACACTCGATAAACTTGTTCTTGATGCTGCGTACTCTACAACGGCTACAGGAAATACAGGTACAAGATCTATAACAAACATCGCAACAGGTGATAAGTCAAAAGCATATACACAATCTGTTTTCCAAGATGGTGCTGCAGTGGGTACGCGTGATACAGATACATGGAGATTTGGGGTTGCTTATAAATTTGATGCTCTCAACTTAAGTGCATCTATACAAGATATGAATCAAAATGGTGCTACAAAACCAAATGATGGCATGGAATTTGACTTAATCGCAACTGCAAAAGTTGGTCAATATGTAAACTTAACGGGTATGTATATTCATCAAGATATTGATTACAAATCAGCAGCGGAAACAGACAAAAAAATTGATGCTATCCGTCTGATTGCTGCTGTTAAGTTTTAAGGAAAATGAGATTTTTCTAACATTGATGTTTTAAGCATCATTGAAACTTCTTTTAGAAGGGAAAGAAGTTTTTCTATCTATTTATGCTCCGCCTCTCAAGATACTCTCCTACAAGTAGTTCGAGGGGTTGGAGCATAAAAACCTGTTTTCTCTAGTACAAAAGGCCTTTATCTGGGTGCTTCTCATCTCCCATGATAACGGCTCTATCATCAATCGCCGACTCAGCAGCACTTAGTGTCGCAACAAAACCTACCATCAAAAGCATAGCTAAGATAACTCTCTTCATTGTCTAACTCCGTTTTTATTTTATTTTTTTATAGACCCCTCTATCGAAAAAGCGATAAAACAATCTATAAATGTGATAAAATAATAACAAGTTTTTGCTCGTTTGCTATAAATTCTATAGTTTAATTAAAAAAACTTATGTTGATGCTTCAAAAAGTAACAATTTTGTTACAAAATAGTCTCAACTGCCATAGAAGGTCTCCATCTCTCTCTATCGCCGCATACTTGTGCTTCAAGCGTAAGTTTGGATTCTGGGTAATTTGCTTGAAAAAGAAAGAAAAGCTCTTTTATCTCTTGACTCAAACCATAGTAAAGAAGATAGTTTTTAATACCGTTTTCTACTATCTTCTGCTCTGTATGTTGATAGATGGCATCTTTGAGCTGGGTGATGTGCAAAAGAGAAAAAAGGTCTGCGATATCTGTATTTTTAGATCTTACCTTCATGTAGTTTTGTAGAGTTGTTTTGAGCCCCTCTGCATCGGATTTGAGTGCGTAATCATACGCTTTGTCAAAATCCTCTTCCCATGCCGCTTGAAGTTTTTTTCCATCTTGGGTGTTTTGAAGAGCGGGAGATGCATCAAGAAGATTGTAAGCTCCGATGGTGTTTTGCATCTCGATGGCGTGAAAAAATTTATGCTGATTTTCTATATCGGTGATAATCTCTTTTGCTTCTTCTTTAAAATCATCAAAATCAAGTAAAATACGAAAAATCTTTACCGCTGCGTGCGTATCGCCGTTACTTAGGAGAGTTTGCGCTTTCATGTAGAGTGAATCTGAGTAGTGAACCAAAGCTTTATACTCCGGATACTCTTTTAAAAATGGGTTCTGTTTGACAAGTTCAAAAGAGAGTTTAAACTCCTGCTGTGCGATAGATGTACGAAATCTTCTATAAACGTGAATGTTAAGTACAAGCTCTTGAATCAGCACCGTTTTTTCGCTTATGCCACGATAGGGCATCAAAATCTCTTGCGCCATAGCACTCATTTTTGCATCAAGCAGATACTTTTTTGCAAGCGCAAATGTCTTCTCCCACTGCGCCTCTAACGCTTTGTAAACTTTCGTCTCTTTGTAGATTGGGTGCATATTTGCTAAATTATAAGCTAAGGAGATTTTTTTGTTTTTTACAAACATCAAAAACTTATCGTACTCCGCATACTCTTGGACAAGTTTTTGTCCAAATTGCCGCTTGGAAGAGATGGAGTTAAAACCCTCAAGCACTTTTAGTGCATTTGTTTTGTCGTTTCTTTCAAGAAACTCTTTTGCATAGTAAAGCGCTTTTTCCCATAGAGCATCGAAATCTTTAGATGCTTGAGTGTATTTTAAAAGAGGGTTTTGCTCTATCTCTTGGAGCATTTGGGCATATTTTTTCTCTTTGATAAGCTTTGCAAGTTCATCTTCGTTGGCAAAAATATCATAAACAAGAAGTGCACCATCCTCAGTTGCAACTAGAAGTTGGTTTTTTTGTTCATCGAAACATAAAGCCGTAACTGCATGCTCAAACTTGATATATCGGCGCGATATAAGTTTATAGCTATATAAATCATAGACTAAAACATAGCCGAGTTTTGTTCCTAAAAAGATAAAACCGTTTTTGTGTGCGATGGTAATTTGCGTTACATCATCGTGGATGTCGTGGAGTTTTCCGACGACTTTGAGCGTGTTGATATTCCAAATAAACCCTTGGCTCTTTTTATCGATACTCAAAAGGTGTTCTTGGTCTAAAAATGCAACTTTAAGAACCGGAGCGGAGTGTTGTTTGAGTTTGCCTTTTGGCAGCATCAAACTAAGACTAAAGAGAGAGATGTTTTTGTCATAACTGGCAGTTGCGACGATATCGCCATCACTGCTAAATGCTATGTCGTTGACGATATCAAGATGGCGCGGAAGTGTGAGCGCTAGCTTTTTAGTCTGGATGTCAACACCAAAAACGCCTCCATCATCGCCACACGAGAACATGTATCTATCTTTTGGATCGATACTGACACATGCGACTTCGCCTTGGTGTCTGTCAAGTGAAGCGATGTTTTTTCTGCTTTTTGTCGCAAAAAGTTTTGCTTCTCTTGCATCATGTGACAAGGTGGCAAAGTAGTCTGCGCCAGAGGTAAAGTCGATAACTTTTGTGGCGTACCTTGTATGCAAAATAGCCATCTTAATCTCATCTTTAGCCACAAGCTTCTCTTTGTCGAGATATCTGATGGTTGTAAAGGCGTCCGCTGTTAAAAGCGTTTGAGAGTTAAGTATCTTTAAAAAAATAATCGCTTCATCAAAACTGCTTTTTTTCAGGGGTGTCATAGCTTAGTTTTACTCTCTTATGTAGTTTTCTTCTTTGAGCACTTTGTAAATCATACCTTGATGCTCTTCGCCTTTTGTTTCAAGATGCACAGTCACACTTGCATCCCCATAATCAAGCGAAATGGAGGTTCTGTCGTACGATATATGTACGATATTTGCGTTGAGGTCTTGGAGTATCTGCGTAAAGCGCATGAGTGCCCCCGGTTTGTCGATGAGTGTAACCGTAAACTTCATCTTTCTGCCTGATTTGAGCAGACCTTTTTCGATGATAACGGAGAGAAGCGTGACATCCATGTTGCCACCGCTTAGAACGATGGCTACTTTTTTGCCCTTAAGATGTTCAAGCTTGTCATGCAAAAGTGCCGCAACGCCAACTGCTCCAGCACCCTCAACCACAAGCTTTTGTCTCTCAAGCAAAAACAAAATCGCACTTGCTATCTCCTCATCATCTACGCTGATAAATCTATCGACACTCTCTAGCATATAGCCTAAAGTGATGGGTGATGTGTCTCTCACGGCGATTCCGTCTGCAATGGTTCTCACACTTATGCTATCTATGGGTGTTTTTGAGTCAAACGAGTTTTTAAGTGCGGGTGCGCCTTTTGCGCTTACTGCTATAACCTCTATATTTGGGTTGATGCTTTTGATGGTACATGCCATCCCAGAAACAAGTCCGCCACCCCCAGCAGGGATAACAACTGCGTCCAAATCGGCACATTTGTCTAAGATATCTAAAGCGAGCGTTCCCTGCCCTGCTATGACCTCATCATCCTCAAAAGGGTGTACAAATGTAAGTGAGTGTAATTTAGCATACTCTATGGCGTGAGCATACGCTTCATCATAGTTTGCGCCATGTAAAATGACATCCGCACCATAGTTTTTCACTCCGTTTATCTTGGTGAGCGGTGTTGCCTCAGGCATAACGATAATAGCTTTTATGCCAAACATAGAAGCGGAGAGTGCCACACCCTGAGCGTGGTTGCCGGCACTTGCAGCGATAACGCCACACGCTCTTTGTGCATTGGTAAGAGTTGCTATCTTGTTGTAAGCTCCTCTGATTTTAAATGCGCCTGTGACTTGAAGGTTCTCTTTTTTTAGGTAAACCTCACATCCTGAGTGTTTGCTTAGATGGGGTGCGTAAGAGAGAGGTGTGTCAACAACTACGCCCTTTATGCGCTCTCTTGCTTCATAGATTTTTTTTACATCAAACAAAAAAATCTCCTAAAGGAGCGTGCGATGTTCTACCATCGTACACATGTTTTGCACAACGCGCATGCCCGCATCTTTGGCTTTTTGTGCCGCTTCGTTGTTGACAATCCCTTTTTGCGCCCAAAAAATCTTCACATCCCCTCTCTCTATACAAGCATCCGCCACCAACGGTAAAATGTCCGGTTTTCTAAAGATATTTACCATGTCTATCTCAAAAGGAATCTCTGCAAGTGAGCGATACACTTTTTCGCCTAAAATAGTCTCCTCTTTTGGATAAATCGGTACTATCTTAAAGCCATGCTCTTGGAGATACTTTGCCACTCTGTGGCTGTCTTTGGTCTCATCTGGTGAGAGTCCGACTACGGCTATAGTTTTTGTGATGTTAAATATCTCTTTAATCTCTTGTTTATTTGCATTGATAGTTGGAAATTCGCACTCCATAGACGCTCCTTGTGATGTGTAATAAAGCAATTATACCAAAAGTTTCTCTTGCCCAATGCGGTAGAGGGCAAAATCGTATTTCAGCGGGTCTTGTCTGTCAAACTCTTTAAGCTTATTTGTCAGCTCAAGTGCTGCTTCCAAATCGTAACTTTTTCTCTCCAGAAGCCCCAATTTTTTAGAGACATTAAAAGTGTGCGTATCAAGCGGAATTATAAGGTCGCTTTTGTCAACGCCGCTCCACAAACCCATGTCGATGTTGTCACTTCTAACCATCCAGCGCAAGTACATCATCCAACGCTTCAACGCCCCTGCTCCCTTTGTTTTTAAGGTTACTTGAGAGATTAAAAAGTTGTATCCCATGGTTGCGTGCGGATAAATCTCTTGCAGTGTTTTTATAATAGAGTTTATGCCCTCTATGACACTTCTGTTTTTAAGATAGCCGCCCTTAAAAACCTCTTCAAGCGTTGTTTTTTCATTTAGGCGTTTGAGAGCGATAAAAAGAGCCGCCACATCTTCACTCTTTTGAAATCTGTAATAGTGATTTTTCAGAGCTTCTCTTATCTCATCATCACTTTTAGCAAGAAGCGAAAAATCAAGAGAATTTAAAAACTTCACTATCTGTTTTACATTTCCGTATGCAAAAAGCGCGCAAATCAG
>DKFQ01000043.1:5467-7614 GCA_002452425.1 Sulfurimonas sp. UBA6792
CCCAAATCTTTAAGACTTGCTCCGATGTGATATATCTCTTTTTGATCAATAATGAGAAATCTATCATGAGCATTTTTGAACTCTTTTAACTCTATGTTTTTATATTGAGAGTTGTATTTTTGATAGTCAAGGCGAAGTTGCTTTGAGATAGTTTGTGTATATATTTTTATTTTTAAATTTTGGTATTTACTAAAAAGTGTAAAAACAGTATCGTCGATGTAGTTGTCTATCAAAACTATTTCACTTTTTGCACTTTTGAGTAAATCGTTTATAAAAGCATACGCATCATAAATCTGCCCATCAAAAAATATCCCCTCATCTGGTTTTTTAGTTTTGTCTTCCAATGCTTCAAAAAGTTTGTCAAAGTTTTTATCATGCAAAGAGAGCCTTTGTTCAATTCTTTCAAATCGTTCATAAGTAATGATGTTTTGAGATATTAGTTGTCTCATATTTGCAAAAACTCTTATGATTGATACAGTGACCTGTGATGCAATCCTACTTTTTAAGATTGTTGCCAACATGTAGATGCCCTGTTCTGTAAAAACTTTTGGGTTTGTTCTTGTTTTGGCAAAATTTGTGGTCGAAACTTTCGACCGCAAAATATCAAACTCATCATTATTAAGCTCAAAGTAAAAATCATCTAAAAATTTATCTTGATTGTTTCTTACAGCTTAGTTGATTCTTTTTGTCTCTACATCATACAACACCGCTAAATCTCTATCTAGCATTACGGCAAGCCCGCGGATAGTGTGGATTTTGTCTTGTAGGTTTTGTTTATTTACAGTTTCTAGCTTGTTCATAACTGATAGTTCCAAGTGTTGATTTTGCCTATCATACTAAAATAATTTATTTTCATTTAAAAGTATTTCAAAATGACATATTTTTCAATAAAACCTCATCAATGCGTTGCATAATCTCATGTGTTTTTGTAAGTGCGACGATGATTTTGTTGTAGTGTTCGTAATCTTCTTCTCTCATCTCACGCCCTGCTCTGTCTTTGAGCCATTTTTGGGCTGGCTGGTAGCCGCCGATGTAGAACTCCCATGCTACAAGCGGGATTTTGTCGATGTACTGCTCATCATTGAGCCACAGTTTTACAAACTCGCCCTCTATCTCCACATCTTTTTTGGTTATCTTTCTCTCGATGGTGTTGTTTTCGCTCTCGTTTAGCTCTATAACTATCTCATAAACCTTTGGATTTTCTAGCAGATGGTAGCTTCTAAGCTCACCGCCTAGCTTTACCAACTCCCAAAAAGTCTCTGCTTGCGGATATGGAACGCGAGGAAAATCAATCTTTAAAAACTCTTTGTACTTTTCACGGTAACTTGGAGAGTGTAAAACGGCGTAGATGTAGTCTAAGATGTCTATGGGTGCAAAGCTATCTTTAACGTCCGTTTTTTCATTTACAAATGTAAGTCCCAATCTCTCCTCTATCTCTTTTACTATCTCAAGATTGAGGTTTGGCGTGCGTTCTGTTGTTAGTGAGTTTTCGTCTGGGTAGAGGTAGAGAGGGAATAAATTCACTTTTCCTCTATTGCTATAAAATGTTCTATTATCAATAATATATTTTGATACTAAACAAAAAGAAAAATCATTACTAGCGAATTGTCTCATAAGACAAATTCCATAATTGTTTTTTTCCACAATATGTTTCATTACATTGTATCTTGGTCTTGCCATAATACCGTTTGTTGTAGAAGTATAATTAGTAGCTCTAAAATCAAAAGGTCTATACTGAATTAAAATTTTTTTAATATCAGACTTTCTTAAATCTTTGATTGCTTTATCTATTTTCCATTCAGTTCCATCTTTTAGTTCATATTTTGAAACAAGGGACTCTCTATCTTTATTTTTAAAATCATCTAATACTATTTCGGATTCATTTTGTTTAATAAAAATATTTATATTATCTTTTTGAGTTTCTATACCATTACTGTTTATCGCTATCAACTCATCAACTTTAAAACCTTTTTCATAAGATTTTTCTTCTCCAAAATCTTTGGGAACAAAAAAGTAGTTAGGCTCACAATAATCTAGCTTTTTCCATACAATATTTTTCAAATTATTGTCATTTAAAAAATCATATTTAAACTCTCTTTTTCCATACAAATCGCAGTGATAAACATCTGCTAGTTTTTTGCTTTTGG
>DKFQ01000099.1:0-12940 GCA_002452425.1 Sulfurimonas sp. UBA6792
GGTTCAAATCCTGTTTCCGCAACCATAATCACAAGTTTTTTCAACGTAAATTCTAAAAAGAGAAACACTTTTTACTTAATCAACATTTATTAAACCGCTTGTTAAAAAATTATTTCACATAAAGCATAGAGAATACCTTATCGCAAATGTTGCTTTTGGATTTATAGATTTGTAGATTGATGTTTTTTTATCTATGAAAATGAAAATGTGTGTGGATGGGGTAGAGGGATTCGAACCCCCGGATGACTGGACCAAAACCAGTTGCCTTACCGCTTGGCGATACCCCAATAAATAGTATTGATAAAATCGGTTGGAATTATAAATATAGTAGCCTTATACAACACTTAATTGCTGTATGCTTTAGAGTAAAATCTTCTGTTTTTACCCATTAAAAAAAGCTCAAAAAATCATCGCTACAAATAGAAAAAAAAGATGTATTATTCCGCTATTATTCAAAATAAACAGAGGAATTTTATGGGAAGTTTGACTGTTAACAAACAGAAGTTAAAACGTTTTAACATCGCTACAAAACCTATCATGGAGAGCTATCTCTCAAAGCTCAAAACAGACCTGAGCGACTACACTTTCGCCGCAAATTTTATATGGCTTGCCAACAGCAGCGGTTTTTATGCTGTGATAAACAAATGCTTCTGCCTTTTTATCATGACGGGCGGAGAGCTTACCATGCTACTTCCTCCTCTTGGAAAGAAAAAACATACTACGGAGGCGATGATAAAGTGCTTTGAAGTGATGAACGCAAACAACTCTTCGCCATACTATTCTCGCATTGATTATGTGCAAGCTTCAATGCTTGAAGAGTTTGTGCAATCAGCTGATGAAGCCGAGAGTATGTTTCAGATGCTTGAGAAGTACATTGTCGAAAAAAAGCTTGTTGACTATGTCTATGATGTTGATGCGCTTATAGAGCTTCGCGGAAACAGCTACCACACAAAACGTACTGAGATAAATAAATTTATGAAATCTTATCCGGACTACACCATAGAACAGCTCGATAGCGCAAAACATAGAGATGAAATCATGCATCTTTTTAACAAATGGGTCTCCGATCGGGTAAAGTATATGCCAAAAGAGGAAGCGGAAGTGTTTTTAGAGGGGATTCATCAGGAACGCCATGCCATCAAGCAGATGCTAAAAAACTATGATGCGCTCTCTCTTTTGGGTCTTGTTATCTACATAAACGGTGAACTTAAAGGCTTTACCGTCGGTGAGAGAATTAGCCAAGACACAGCGACTGTTATCATCGAAAAAACAGATTTTGAAGTGCTTGGATGCGCACAGTTCATCTTTAGAGAGTTTTCAAAAATGCTCAAAGAACACTATGGGGTACACTATATCAATGTCGGTGATGATATGGGGTTTGAGAATCTGCGCAAGGTGAAGATGTCTTACCGTCCCTACAAGCTTGTGCCAAAATATACTATTTACCAAAAATGAGAATCAGAAAAGCCTTAAAGAGTGATGTAAAACAACTCTTTTTGTTGGAAAAAAAACTCTTTTCCAAAGAGAGTTTTCCTCTCTCTAAAGGCTCTTTTAGGTACCATATCAAAAACAGTTCTCTTTTTGTAATGCAAGAAGGGTATGATATAGTAGCTTATGTTTTAGTTTTAGTAAAACGCAAAGATGCAAAACTCTACTCCATCGGCGTGGATGACTCTTGGCGTGGTCAAAAAATAGCTAACCGACTGCTTCAAAAAAGCATAGAAGAGCTACGCAAGCTTGGGTTTGTTACTCTTGTGCTTGAAGTGCGTGTTGACAATCTTGAAGCCCTTGCTCTTTACCAAAAGATAGGGTTTGAGATACAAAAGAGACTTAAAGCGTTTTATGGTGATGGGTGCGATGCCTATTTGATGAAATTGCATTTGGTATAAGGAAGGTATAGTATGAAATTATCACTGCAAGAGTTGCTTGAAACACTCCAAAATATAGACGAAAATACCCACCCTTTTGATATCGCCGAACTTCTTTTAGAGCTTAGAGAGTATGATGAGAAGCTCTACCTAGAAGAGCTTGAGAAGATTCCGCAGGAGCTTCAAGCTCTTGTTATGATTGAGTTGCCTCGTCATTGTCATGAAGAGATTGTTGAACACTTTACTCCTGATGAGCTTGCGGGTCTTACAAATACTCTTGATACCGACGATGCGGCGGAGCTTATCCGTAATATCGAAGAGGTGGATGAGGATGTTGCAGAAGAGGTTTTACAAAGCCTTCCAAATGAGGATAGAGAAAATCTTGAGACGCTTATCTCTTATGGGGAGTATGAAGCTGGTGCGTACATGCAAACCGAGCTTTTTTCTGCTTTTTTGGATGAGAGAGTCGGAGAATCTATTCTTAGACTTAAAGAACTAAAGGCAAAAAAAGAGCTTGACAGTGTTTATCAGGTTTATGTTATCACTAGAGAGAGGGATTTTTTAGGCTCTATTGCGCTTGAAGATTTGATTTTGCTTGGACCAAATGTTTACTATAGTGAACTTATCAAAGAGGGCGTGAACCGTGTGAGCGTTAACGCGCTTGATGATATCCATGATGTTGTTGAGATAGCTTCTAACTACGATATGGGTGTTATCCCTGTTGTGGATGCACGTAGAAAACTTGTGGGGCGTATAACCTCGGATGATATCTACGACATCATTGAGGAGCGTGACACCGAACAGCTCTATAACCTTGCAGGGGTAAATGATGAAGCGGAGCAGGAAGAGAGCCTCTTTCACATAGGAAAGTACCGAGCTTATTGGCTTGGAATCAACCTCTTTACGGCAATAGCTGCTTCTGTGGTTATCGGCTTTTTTGATACTACCATCCAGTCTCTTGTCGCACTTGCGGTGCTTATGCCCATCGTAGCCTCTATGGGCGGCAATGCGGGAACGCAAACGCTTACCGTTACCGTGCGACAGATGGCACTTGGTGAGATTAACAGTGACGATGCGAAAAAAACCATCAAAAAAGAGGTTTATCTCTCACTGATGAACGGAATGATATTTGCGCTTATCATGGGGCTGATAGCTTGGGCTTGGTTTAAGATGCCTCTGCTTGGTGTTGTGATAGCCATGTCGATGGTTATCAACCTTCTTTCCGCTGGTTTCTTTGGCTCAGTTATCCCGCTTGTACTGCAAAAAGCAGATATCGACCCCGCAGTAGGCTCTTCTGTTTTGCTTACCACGGTAACAGATATCGTCGGTTTTTTCAGCTTTTTAGGGCTTGCGACGATTATATTGCTCTAAAGTTTCTTCAACAAAAGAACACTTAGGGCAGGAAGCGTTACGCAAATGGAGTTTTGGCGTCCGTGATGCTCTTTTTGTTCACTTTTGATTTCTGCTGGATTTTTTGGACCCCAGCCCCCAAACTCCTCACTTTGTGAGTTGAAAATCTCTTTGTAAACTCCTTTTCTTGGCACACCCAAAAGATAATTTTCTCTTAGGCAATCTGAAAAATTGCAAACCACCAAAAGTTCTTCATCTTTGTCTGCTTTTCTTAAAAAAGCGATAACATTGGACTCATAGTCTCTCTCATCTATCCACTCAAATCCGTTGGTATCGTTGTCAAACATGTGAAGCGATGGCTCTTCTTTGTAGAGTCGGTTAAGCTCTTTGATGAGTTTTTGAACGCCGCTGTGCATAGGAAAATCCAAAACTTCCCAATCAAGGCTTTTTTGGTAGTTCCATTCGCTAAACTGGGCGATTTCTCCGCCCATAAAGAGGAGCTTTTTCCCAGGGTGTGCGAACATAAAAGCATATAAAGCTCTTAAATTGGCAAACTTTTGGTTGTAGTCTCCTGCCATTTTGTTGATGAGCGAACCCTTCATATGCACCACTTCATCATGGCTAAGAGGGAGAATGTAATTTTCGTTGTACATATAGACAAAGCTAAATGTAAGTTCGTGGTGGTGGTGTTTGCGTACAAC
Organism: Sulfurimonas sp. UBA6792; assembly: GCA_002452425.1. Taxonomy (GTDB): domain Bacteria; phylum Campylobacterota; class Campylobacteria; order Campylobacterales; family Sulfurimonadaceae; genus Sulfurimonas. The sequence goes on from DKFQ01000099.1 coordinate 3,920, forward strand.
GGGGTCATTTTTCATGTATTTTAGCGTGTCATGCATCCACCCCATGTTCCATTTGTAGCCAAATCCAAGACCTCCAGCATCCACGGGTGCGCTTACCATCGGGTACGCTGTTGCCTCTTCTGCAAACATCATAACATCATCGTGTGCGGCGTAAACTGAGCTGTTTAAATCCTGCAAAAACTCTATCGCACCTAAGTTTTCATTGCCGCCAAATTTGTTTGGTATCCACTCGCCCTCTTCTCTTGCATAGTTGAGATAGAGCATCGAAGAGACGGCGTCAACACGGATACCGTCTATGTGGTACATCTCCAGCCAAAACATCGCCGAGCTGATAAGAAATGAACGCACCTCTTCTCTCTCATAGTTAAAGATGGCACTGCCCCACTGTGGATGATATCCAAGCCGTGGGTCTTTGTGTTCATAGAGGCAAGTGCCGTCAAAGTTCATAAGCCCATGTCCGTCCATCACAAAGTGAGAAGGTACCCAGTCTAAAATCACTCCAATTCCCGCTTGATGCATGATGTTTACAAACTCCATAAACTCTTTTGGCGAACCGTAGCGTGCAGTCGGAGCGAAATATCCGCTTACCTGATACCCCCACGAACCCTCAAATGGGTACTCTGTGATGGGAAGCAGCTCCACATGCGTAAAACCCGTCATAACAAGATACTCTGCAAGCTGATGTGCCGCTTCTTTGTAGCCAAGACCTCGCCTCCAAGAGCCAAGATGCACCTCATATACGGAGATAGGCGCATGACGGGAGTTTGCATTTTTACGCTTATGCATCCACTCTTTATCATTCCATTCATATCCAGTTAAAGAGTAAATCTTTGAAGCAGATGCGGGTGCAACTTCGGCATAAAATGCAAAAGGATCGGCTTTATCTGGGTTTGCGTTAGACTCTTGTGTGTGGATATGATATTTGTAGGTACTCATCATCTCCACGCCTTCGACAAAACCCTCCCAAATACCCGAATCATCCTCTCTTTTTTTTAGATGGTGCGAATGGGTGCTATAGTTGTTAAAATCCCCACGCACGCTTACACCCTCGGCATTTGGAGCCCAAAGAGCAAAATATACACCGCCCTTGCCCTCTCTGTGCATCAAGTGTGTGCCAAAATGGTTGTAAAGTTTCGTATGTTTGCCCTCTCTAAAGAGGTAAACATCGTACTCGCTAAATCTGCTTACATCATAAAAAACGCTCATTTTTGCAACCTCTCAAGCGCATATCTATAAACCTTGTCATACTCTTTTGCCGCATCATCCCATCCGAAATGTTGCTTCATCGCCCTTTTTTGCATCGCCACAAACGCCTCTTTGTTGTTCGTGTAGGTATCTAACGCCCACATGATGGTGTTGTAGAGAGCTTGAGGCGTGGCATCTTCAAACTTAAAGCCCACGCCGCTGTTCGTGAGGGCATCGAAATTTTCTATCGTGTCATCAAGTCCGCCTGTTTTGCGTACGATGGGAAGTGTGCCGTAGCTTAGAGAGTAGATTTGGTTTAGTCCGCACGGCTCGAAAAGTGAAGGCATCAAGAAAAGGTCGGCACCCGCTTCTATCTTGTGTGCCAAATCATCGCTGTAGCCAACATGGATAGCAAATTTGGAACCGTAACGATGGGCAATATGGCTAAAATAGCCCTCCGCCCACTTCTCGCCCGCTCCTAACATCACTATTTGCACATCATGACCTAGCACCCACTCAACTATCTCGGCTATGAGTTCTATCCCTTTTTGTTTTGCAAATCTCCCCACAAAACCTACAAGCGGTACATCTTCTCGCTGCTCTAAATGGAAATGTTTTTGAAGATCATTTTTGCAAATAAGTTTTCCCTTTAGTGTATCTGCGCTAAAGTTTGCGGCGATTCTTTTGTCATGTTCTGGACTCCACTCAATGTAATCGACACCGTTTACTATCCCAAAGAGTTTATGGGCATGTGCGTTTATGTGCTGCTGCAAGCCAAAGCCAAATTCTGGCGTTTGAATCTCCCATGCATAGCGTTTTGAAACCGTTGTTACCGCATCTGCATAGGCGATACCGCCTTTTAGGAGGTTTACAAAGTCCATACTCTCAAACGCCTCAGGCGTAAACGGCTCCCATCCGCACTCCAAAAGCTCCATCACGCTTTTGTGAAAAACGCCTTGATGCTCTAAGTTGTGTAGTGTCAAAACTGTTGCGGCATCTCCAAAATCATGCACAAATCGTCTCTTTGCCAAAAGCGGCACTGCGGCGGTATGCCAGTCGTTTGCGTGGATGATATCGGGATGAAAATCTATCATTTTAGCAAGTGAAAAAACCGCTTTGCTAAAGAAGATAAAGCGTGCGGCATTGTCACGGTATGCCTCTTTTCCATCATCGTAAAGCCCGCTTCTTCCAAAAAACAGCTCATAATCGATAAAATAGATAGGAACACTGCTCTTTGGAAGCGTTGTGCGGTAAACCCCTGCCCAAAGTTCGCCCATCACACCCATCGGTACGCCCAAAGCTCCCTCAATATGGGTAAGTTTGGATTTGTCGATAGCGTAATATCTGGGCATAACTACCACAACATTGTGACCCATTTCGCCGAGTGCTTTTGGAAGAGAGAGGGCGACATCCGCCAAACCGCCTGTTTTTGCGAAAGAGGCAACCTCTGAGGCTACAAATAAGATATTTAACGCTTTATTCATGTTAAGTCCTTAGTCCTTTAGAAGAAGTGCGCCCATTAAAGGTGCGCTTTTGAGTCTGCTTTTGCAGATTGTAACATTTTGGAGGCTGTTTGGTAGTGCGTACTTTTTGATATTTTTTAGTATAAACTCTTCAAGATAAGGATTTGCTTCTATGACACCGCCGCCAAGTACCAAAACTTGTGGGTTAAAAAGGGTAAGTGTCACTCCTACTGCGGCTAAAAATGCCTCTTCAAACGATGCTACTATGCTATCTTCGCCCGTGTCTTTAAGTGCCTCTAAAGTGGGATCGCAAATGAGATTTTTTGATGCTATCTGTTTGGCGATACCTGAACCTGAAGCAAAAAGCTCCAAGCAGTTGTTGCGTCCGCATCCGCATGTCAGAGCCGTTTTTTTGTAGGGGATATGTCCTAGCTCCGTTGCGACATTGTGTGCGCCTCTGATAACTCTGCCGCCATCTACTACTCCAAGCCCTAGCCCTGTTCCGACATAGAGTGCGCATATATTTTGTACGCCAAACTCTTTTGCTTCTGCCAAAACCGCACAGTTTAGGTCGTTTTGTATGTATAGTTTCACGCCAAATTTTTGCTCAATTACCTCTTTGATATTGTAGCAATCAACTTTCATATTTGGCGAGGAGTGTATGATGCCATCCTCAACCTGCCCTGCGTATGAGATGCCGACAGTCGCGACCTTTTTGTACTCCAAGAGCAGTTTTTCTATCCAAGCGCAAAGCCCGATTTCACTGCTTTTTGCCTCTTTTTGCGCTACAAGCATACCTTCTTGCCAAAGTTCGGCTCTTAAGTGTGTTCCGCCTGCGTCGATGGCAAGATTCATGGGAGCAGCCTTTTGTAGAGTTTATGGTAGAGAAGTGCGCTTTTGTCAAAGGAGAAATCGCAACTCATATTAAAAGATATCATTTCCTCTTTTTTTGCGCTATCGCCATAAAGTGTAACCGCCTTCCTCACTGCTCCGATAAGCGTTTTTTTGGTCGTTTCTCTCATAACTATCCCCTGCGCACATTTAGCTCCCCTTTCATGCACGCTGTCTTTTAAGCCGCCTACCCTGTGGACTATCGGGATAGTTCCGTAGCGTGCGGCTATCATCTGGTTTAGCCCGCATGGCTCGTAAAGCGAGGGCATAAGCAAAAAGTCTCCAGATGCGTAGATACGGTGGGAGAGTGCTTCATCGTAACCGCAAAGAAATCTGAAATTTTTATACTTTTTTGTGTATGAGAGAAGCGTTTTTTTATACTCTTCATCCCCATTTGCAAGAAGCACAAAGTTTACATCCTCACTCAAAAAAGCATCAAGTGACTCTATAAGCAGGTCAAACCCTTTTTGATGTACAAGACGGCTTATCATCACAAAAAGCGGTTTTTTTAACCCACTCAAACCAAGTTCCTTTTGAAGTGCTTTTTTGTTTTCATACTTTTTTGCAAGGTTGTCGGAGCTGTAGCAAGAGTGAAGTGCCGCATCGTTTTGCGGGTTAAAAACGCTCTCGTCTATGCCGTTTAAAATCCCCGTTAGTTTTGCTTTGTAGAGTTGCAAAAGCCCATCAAGTCCGCATCCGAACTCTTTGGTTTGTATCTCTTTTGCGTAGGTTGGGCTTACAGTCGTCAATGCGTCACCGTAAATAATGCCAGCTTTGAGAAAATTTACTTTGCCGTAAAACTCCAAAGCATCCATCTGAAAATAGCTCTCTTCAAGCCCTACCCGCGCAAGCGAATCTCTCTCAAAAATCCCTTGATAGGCAAGATTGTGGATGCTAAAGAGCGTTTTTATCTTTAGTTTTGCCCTGCGCACCAGAAGCGGCACAAGTGCGCTGTGCCAGTCATTTGCATGGATGATATCAGCATGGATGATTTGTGCAAGCTCCACAACGGCGGCACAAAAGAGTGCGAAACGGATATCGTTGTTTGCATAATCCCCTTTTGCATTACCGTACATTTCATTGGTCGCACTTAGTAGCGGTGCATTGACAAAGTATGTTTTGATGCCATCGTGGAGCTTTTCGTAGAGTGTTACCTCATAAAAAACACCGCCGAGGTTGACGCTAAAAGCAATATCTGTTTTCTCAAACTCCTCTTTAGGCATAAAACCATAAAGAGGCATAATACTGCAAATATCTGCATGTTTGCCAAGAGCTTTAACAAGAGAATGCCCAACATCAGCCAGCCCGCCGCTTTTTGCATAAGGGTAAATTTCACTTGCACAAAATAGAATTTGCATTAATTGTCTTTTGCATTTAAAAGAGCGGCGCACTCTTCTGGTGCTACTGGGTTTATGGTCATGCCTGTTGCTATCTCAAATCCGCCTAGCGTGTAGATGCGGGGGATGATGCGGATGGTAAAACGGTAGTTTTTCTCCAAATGCGACATGTAAGCCTCGTTTTCAAAGTTTGGGTTTAGCGGTGCGAGCATAAAGTGTATATTATAGTCAAAATCATCAAGTTGTGCGGCAAGTTTTTCAAAAACACTCTTTATGCAGTGCGCAAGTGCCGTGACATCGTCTCTTGAACATTTCTCAAGGCTTGAGATATTTTTTTTGGGTGCTATCATCACTTCAAAAGGGTATGCGCTTGCAAAAGGGCAAAATGCGGCAAAATTTCCATCATTATAGACAACTCTTTTTTTTGCTTCTATCTCGTTATGCACGATATCTTCTACTTTTCCCCTGCCGTGGCGGTGGTAGTAGCGCATATTTTGCTCTAAAAAGTTCTGTTCGCTCTGCGGTGTTATGGGGAGTGCAAGTAGCTGTGTGTGGGGGTGTTCTTGCGTTGCGCCTGCGTCCACGCCGCTGTTTTTGAAGATGCTTAGATGGATGAGCCGTCTATCTTTTTTCAAATCATCGATGCGGATAATCATGCTTCTGAGCCAATTTTCTATATCGGCAATCTCAAGCTCTTGCATCTTGCACGCATGGCACGGGGTATCTATAAGTATCTCATGCGCTCCGACCCCAGGGATATGCTCAAAAAGCCCGTCTCTTTGGGAGAGGTCTTCAAGTTCCACCTGCACGGCTTTGTAGAGGTTGGGAACAACTCTTGTGCGCCACCCTTTGGCGTTTGGCTCATTGTGGCGTATGGCAAAAAGCTCTTTTGGAGTAAGCGACTCATTGCCCTCGCAAAATGGACATTTGGCACTCTTAGTCTGCTCTTTACACGGTTTTGCATGCGCTCTTGGTCTGTGAAGCCTCTCTGGGGCGATGATGACATACTCGTTATGTATGCGGTCTCGTCGTATCTCAGACATCGCAAACCTCCATCTGTGTTAAAAGTTCAAGGCGTGATGCAAAAGGGAGACTTAGCAGCAGCGATATCTGCTGTGCGGTGCGCTCAAAACCGCTCTCGCTCTGCGAAATCGTATTTAAGATGTAAGCGTGGAGCATACACTTTTTGTCTAAAGCGATACGGAGTGCTTTTTGTGTGTAGCTATCTTCCAAAACAAGCGTATCCACCCCGACCAAAGAGAGTCCATCGCCCACTTTTTGTCCATTTATTAGCACTTTGTCTGGGTGTGCAAAGTGAAAGTTGTACTCCACACCGTAGTGAAGTTCATGTGCATATTCGCTCTGCAACTCTAATGCTAGTGAGAAACTTTTTGTCTCAAAACTATATTTTTTCACACAAAGAGTATCGTACTTTTTATCCAGATAGATGCCACCCTCTCGCCTAAATGCTGTGCGCCCTTCATCAAAAACAAAAGATCGGTTTGCAAAATCGCCTACTTCATGATACGAGGCTCTCTTAAACGCCTCAAACGAAAACGCCTCTGTGCTGATGTGGTCGATAAAGGAGTATTTTGGGTGCCAGTCATAAACAAGGTCGCCTTTAAGTGTCGCATCAAGCACCGCCGCATCACTGTGGATGCTCTCAATACCCTCTTCATGCATCTTTGGCACAACCTCTTTTGGATGCAAAATCTTCTCATGGTAAGCTTCATGGCGGCGCATCAGAGTGTTTTGCCAGTTAAATAGCTTTTCAAGTGAACCAAACTCCATCAGCTGACCGCCGTAACGAGAGCTAAAAAGCAGACTTAGCTCGCTTGTCAAAACCTTAAACTCCTCATATCCATCCATATCAACATCCAAAAATGAGGTAGCAGTTTTTTTCTTTGCAAGTGAGTTCTCAATCTCCAAAAGATATCTGTAAGCGTTGTCCCTGAGGTTTGGCAGATAAAGCCCACCAAAGACGCCATGCCATAAAACATCGTTGGTTTGGAGCTTGTAGAGTGCTTCTAAAGCCCCTTTTTTTAACTGAGCTTGATTTTTTGAGTGGTGCATCATGCGCTTGTGAATATAGTTGCTCTCATGGTACTTGATAAAGAAATTTTTCCAAATCCCACCTTTAACAAGTGCAACCCCGTCCTTTTGAAAGTACTCATCGCCAAGACGCTCTTTGAGTGCTTCAAGAGCCAAACCTTGATGGCTTTTAAGACTCCACTCTCCCATCTCAAAGTAGGATGTGTTGTTAAGATACGCCAAACCTTTGGAGCGGTTGGTGCTAAGGTACTCTTTGTAGTGCATCGTCTCTATCTGCTCATTTGCCAGAACCGCCTCCACAAAGCCCTTTAGCCACCCTTTTTCATAAACCCACGCATGCGTCTTTGGCCAAAGCCCAAACTTCTCCAAATCATCAAATATGATAGCCGCACTATCCTCATCCTTTGCGCACTTCAAAATCGCCTCAACCGACCTCTCCACACCAAAAAATGGCAACGCATAGCGAAGAGATGCAGAGATAGGAAAGAGTGCGATTTTTTCGCCCCCCGCCTCGCTCTCATAGTAACCGTCCATAGCTCCGCCATCAAACCCACTGCTTAAAAAATGGTAATCATCCACAACCACATACTCCAAACCGCACGCCCTAAGGTCTGGGATAACCGAACTCTCCCAAACCCTCTCAGTCAGCCACGCCCCCTTTGGCGAACTTTTAAGATTTTTTTCAAGATAGTTACTTAGTTTGTTTATCTGCGCTTGCGCATCAAGAGAGTTTATGGCACTCAAAATCGGCTCATAATACCCTGCCCCAACCCACTCAATAGCACCTTTTTTGGTAAGATAGAGCATGTCTTCAAACACTTTTGGATGTTTGGTCTTTATCTCATTTAAGAGCCACCCGCTAGAATGCACCGCAAAACAAAATTCTGGGTAATTGCGCATCGTCGCAAAAAAAGGAGCATAACAAAGCTCTATAGCCTCCTTTACCGCATCCCCGAAATTGTCCACAGGCTGGTGCATATGCACCCCAAAGAGCAGTTTTACTTTTTTCATTTTGTCTCCTTTATTTGAACTATCCGGAAATTCCAGACAACTGAATTTTTTTAAGTTCACTTTTTTTTAAAATCATTATTTGGTTGTTTATTCAATTGTCAATATAGTTTTCTTTTTTATTCTATTTTGCTTTTTACACAAGCCATCTCTTAGTTTATCCCATTCTCTTGAAGTATTTCTAGGCTTTCAATATCCAATCCATCTTTTGTTTGAAGCACTTGCCGCAACTCTTTACAAGAGAGGTCAAAACTATTATATATCTTTTTTGTTTTTCGTTTAGCAATAGAAATCTTAAGGGTTGAGTAGTTTGAAAGTTTAAACTGCTTTTGTCGTCCTTGTGCGTTTTTTGAAACAATCATTTTAAACTTTTCAAAACTCATCTACACAAACCATCTCTCACTAAAATCGCACTCTATGTCTAGCTCTAAAACCCCGAATCCTGGGAGGGTTTGTACTACTGTACCCTCTTTTAGTACCTCGAATCTTAGGGAGATTTTTTGCTCTTTTATCGCTGCTTTTTCTATCCTTACTTCCAGCCATGTGTCGTATGCCGCTTCATAGAGTATATCGCCGCTTTTGGTGGTTATGTGGCTTTTTTCTCCCATGGTTAGCTCCTCGCTAAAGTTTATGGGGTCTATGATGATGCGGAGTTTTTCGCACTCTTTTATCGCTTTTTTGTGTGGGACAAAGGCGAAGTAGAGGTTTTGTTCGTCGTAGCCGTAGAGTATCTTTTTGATGGGGGTTTTTGGCAGATCCATGGTGGATGCGCTTTTGTGTTCGTTGATGACGCCGCTGCCTATCCACTCAAAAAATGAGCCGTGTTTGCCGCTGATGGTTGGGGAGAGAAAGGATTGCGGTTGCAGTAAAAAGTCGCTAGAGCTTCTGTTTTGGATGATGGGTTCTAGTAGGTCTTGTGGCGGTGCTACTTGCATGAGGGTGTAGATGTCGATGAGATGTGAGCGAAAAAGAGCGTCAAACTCCAAACTAAACTCCGTAAAATGGTCATCGCCGTACCACCAAAACCAGTCCGAACACTCAGCGGCTAAAAAGTGCTTTGTAATCCTCTCTTGCGTGGCACTATC
>DKFQ01000099.1:12974-14020 GCA_002452425.1 Sulfurimonas sp. UBA6792
ACCCAAGTGTTGAACTCGCCGTTTATCCAGCTTCCCGCTGCTAGATGCTCCAGAGGTTTTTTTGTAAGCTCTAAGACATCTTGCATATGAAGCGTTTGGAGAAAAGGGGCTATTTTTAGCGAACCATAGAGGGCATCGAAAAAGTCAAAACCGTTGTTTTTGTAAAACTCCCATGCGTTTTCGCCATCAAGTATGATAAAAACGGTTGCGTCATCATGTTTTTTGTGGATATTTTGCAGACGAGAGATAAAATCATCAGCGGCATGATGTGGCTCAAAAAAACGGTAGTTAAAACCTATGAGGTCGCTTAACTCATGGTCACGAAAAGCGATGGTAAGTCCGTTGTACTCATAAGGTGCATAAAGAAGTTCTCTCTTGCTTGTGCCGCTTGAGCGAAAAAGTATCTCCTCATCCGTTGCTATCCATGCCACGCCGCACTCTTGAAAAAGTGCGGCACTTTTGACATCCACCGCACCCTCGGCAGGCCAAAAACCCTCAGGCGAAAAACCAAAAGTATCCAAAAAAAGTTCTTGCGCTCTTTTTATCTGCAACAGTGCGTCGTCCTCTAAGTTTATGGCGTATTTGGGCGTATTTGTGCTTTCGTTTGCGATTTTTGCATTTTGCATATCTAGCAGAAGCGGCAAGATGGGATGGTTGAGCGGTGTGGTGGAGATGGAGATGATGCCTCTCTTTTTTAGTGAAGCGTAGTAGTCAAAAATCCCTCGCACAAAAAGAGTAAGTTCATGAAGCAGAGCGTGTTTATCTTCAAGGCTAAAACTCCCCTCCCTCTCTAGCATTTCTTGAACGACACTGCTATTTTGGCGTAAGTAAACACCGCACCACGAGAGCAAAAACCAAACTTGCAAGTCAAAAAATTCTGCATTTGTGTAGCTCTCCTGTTTGTAAAGCCTCTCATAACTCTCAAACCCCGCAACCATCGTCTCAAAGTGCGCACTTTTGCAGATTTTTAGCACCCATCGGTACTCAGTTCTGTTATAGCTACTTATATCTCTAAGCCAAAGAGCGAAAAATTTGTCGTTTGCCTC
>DKFQ01000090.1 GCA_002452425.1 Sulfurimonas sp. UBA6792
TTGGATTTGGTTTTACGGAGATTGGCACGGTCACTCCAAAGCCACAAGCGGGCAATCCAAAACCTCGTATGTTTCGCCACATCGAGGAGCAGAGCATCCAAAATGCGATGGGATTTAACAACGACGGTCTCTTAATCGTCCAAAAGAGACTCAAAGAGCGTTTTCCTTTTACCACGCCTATCGGGATAAACATCGGCAAAAACAAAGTGACACTTGAGAGTGAAGCCATCAACGACTACACAACGCTTATCAAAGCGCTTCATACGCTTGGCGACTACCTCGTTATCAACATCTCCTCTCCAAATACCCCCGGTTTGAGAGATTTGCAAAATGAGGAGTTTATCACAAGACTTTTTGAAGAGGCAAAAGCGATAACCACAAAGCCGATTTTGCTAAAAATCGCACCTGACATGAGCGTGGAAGATGCGGTTGCGCTTACATCTTTAGCAGTTGCAAAAGGAGCAGACGGTATCATTGCTACCAACACAACCATCGACTATTCACTTGTTAAAAACCCAAAAAGCATAGGCGGTTTGAGCGGTGCGGTACTTAAAGAGAAGAGTTTTACCATCTTTGAAGCGATTGCAAAAGAGCTTTTTGGCAAAACAGTGCTTATCTCTGTGGGCGGTATCGACTCTGCTGCCGAGGTTTACAGACGCATGAAAGCTGGGGCTTCACTTGTAGAGATTTACAGCGGACTTATCTTTGGCGGTCCGGATATGATTAAAAACATCAACTTAGAGCTTACGGAGCTTATCAAGGCTGATGGTTACGCAAATATCACAGAGGCGATTGGCGCAGATAGAAAATAGCATGAAAATTTTCTTAGCACTTACACTCATTATAGGAACACTTATGGCATCATCACTACCAAAATACGAAACAAAAACCCTTGAAAATGGGCTTCAAATCGTTGTTATTCCGATTCAAAACGGCACTGGTGTCATTAGCACCGATATTTTTTATAAAGTCGGAAGCAGAAACGAGGTTATGGGCAAAACAGGTATAGCACATATGCTAGAACACATGAACTTCAAATCTACAAAAAACCTCGATGCGGGCGAGTTTGACAAAGAGGTAAAGAGCATCGGCGGTATCAACAACGCATCTACAAGTTTTGACTACACGCACTACTACATCAAGTCAAGTACGCAAAATCTCGACAAATCGCTTGAACTCTATGCCGAACTTATGCAAAATCTCAAACTAAAAGATAAAGAGTTTCAGCCAGAGCGTGATGTAGTGGCAGAAGAGAGACGCTGGAGAACAGAAAATTCGCCTATGGGTTACCTCTACTTTGCGCTCTTTAACAACGCTTACGTCTATCATCCCTACCACTGGACACCCATAGGCTTCATGAACGACATAAAAACATGGACGATTGATGATATAAAAGAGTTTCACAAAACCTACTATCAGCCGACAAACGCTATTTTGATGGTGACAGGCGATGTCGAACCTGAAGAAGTTTTTAAAAAAGCAAAGAAGAGGTTTTCTCACATCAAAAACAAGGCAAAAATCCCAGAGTTAAAGTTCGTAGAACCTGAACAAGAGGGAGCAAAAAGAGTTACTATCCACAAAGAGAGTGAAGTTGAGATGTTGGCGATAGCGTTTCATATACCAAACTTTCAACACGAAGACCAAATTGTACTCAACATGATTTCAGAGATTCTATTTTCTGGAAAAAGCTCACGACTTTATCAAGAGCTTATCGAGAAAAAACGTCTTGTCAACAACGTCTATGCTTATAATATGGAAAATATAGACCCAGGACTTTTCATCTTTTTGGCGACTTGTAACCCTGATGTTAAAGCTGAAGATGTAGAAAAAGAGCTAGTTAAGCAGATAGAGCTTCTAAAGAAGAAAAAAGTAGATGCAAAAGAGATAGAAAAGGTCAAAATCAACACAAAAGCGGAGTTTATCTACTCGTTAGAGAGTTCAACGTCGGTTGCAAACCTCTTTGGAAGCTACCTTGTTAGAGGCGACTTGACGCCGCTTCTAACTTATGAGCAAAACATCGAAAAAATCACACAAGAGCGGGTTTTAGAAGTTGCTCAAAAGTACTTTAATTTTGACAAATCAACAACACTTATTTTAAAAAAAGGAACGAAATGAATATCGTAACTGGTTCCACAACCGCACTTATCACACCATTTAAAGATGGAAAATTAGATGAGCAAACTTACGCAAAACTTATTCAAAGACAGATAGACAACGGCATTGATGCCGTCTGCCCCGTTGGGACTACTGGAGAGAGTGCGACACTTACTTACGCTGAAGATAAAAGATGTATTGAGATAGCCGTAGAAGTATGCCGTGGCACAAAGACAAAAGTTTTAGCAGGTGCTGGAAGCAACGCAACGGCTGAGGCGATAGAAGCGGCGAAAACAGCGCAAAATTGTGGTGTTGATGCTATATTTTCTGTCGCACCCTACTATGTAAAACCATCACAAGAGGGACTTTACCAGCACTACAAAGCAATCGCCGAGTCGGTTCCTGAAATGCCATTTATGCTATACAATGTTCCAGGACGCACAGTTGTTGACATAAGCGCGGACACGGTTATAAGGCTTTTTGATGATGTTAAGAACATATATGGCATCAAAGAGGCAACAGGGAGCTTAGAGCGCACCATAGAGCTTCTGTCTCGCAGACCTGAACTCAAAGTATTTAGCGGCGATGATGCAATCGACTATCCGATTCTCGCAAACGGCGGAGCGGG
>DKFQ01000127.1 GCA_002452425.1 Sulfurimonas sp. UBA6792
GTCTGTTTTTCGATATTTACTCTGACTTTTTCTATGATTGTTTTTGCTTGCTCGATAGTGACATTTTTAAGCATAATAACAAACTCTTCACCGCCCCATCGTGCAATAAGGTCATTTTCTCGCAAAGAGTTTTTAATGGTTTTTGCTACGGCGATAAGCGCTTCATCACCGATTTGATGCCCATAGGTGTCGTTGATACTCTTAAAATAATCTATATCCGCAAGAGCTAAAACAAAATCAACATCCGCTCTTCTTTGATGCTTTGCTACAAAGTTGATGCTCTCATCAAAATGCGCACGATTGTAAAGTTTGGTAAGCGGGTCTGTGATGTAAAGCTCTGCTAAGAGTTTCTCGTTGGTGATGTCATGAAAAACAGCGCTAAACTCTACAATCTCATCATGAGCGTTGAGGATGGGCATAACACGAGTTTGAAACCACTTTTCAGCTCCTTTTGAAGTTTGAAAACGCAACTCCCCACTCCAAGATTTTTTGTTTCTAATACTCTCCCACATATCTTTATAGATAGCATCAGAGCTCTCTTTGAGCTTAAACATGGAGATATTTTTACCAAGAAGCTCTTTTTTAGACATCTCAAAAAAGTCGCAAAAAAATGTGCTTACATCTTTGATAGTGCCATTAGCAGATGTTTTCATCACGATGATATTTTTGTCAATTATCTCTCTATCGGCTTCTAGTTTATCGTTGAGCTTATGCACCATCTGCACCTCTTTTTTGATAACCATTTTTGCCTCAAAAAGCTCACTGATATCGTAGATGGAAATCATCACCTTATTTTCATGGCTGATATAAGGAGAGATAGTCACTTGCTGCTGCATCAGCTTTAAAGAAGATGTGGTGACTTTGTTGCGCTCTATGGAGATAAACTTCGTACTACTGTTCGCATCATAAAAAGTAGGCGTGCCGATGGAGAGAGCAGTTTTGATTTTTCTTTGAAGCACTGTATAGTTTATCTGTGGAAAAAACTCCGCCAAACTTTTACCTACAATCTGCTCTTTTTGGATTTGCGTATTGATGCAAAGCCATCTGTTCCAGTAGCTTACCTTAAACGTATCATCAATTATCATATGCCCATTTTCAAGCGAGTCTAACAAGACATCGGGGTATTTTATCTCCATCATCCGTAAATCTCTTCTATCTTCTCATCGATGAGCACTTTCAAGCTCTCTATGGCTTCATCTTTGGTAAGAATATAAATATTGCCATTGATTTGTTGGTCTTGAAAATCCAAAATCGTACTGATAATGATGATTTTTGAGTACTCCGAAATCTCTTCTTCATCGACGATAGAGTGTGCATCACTCAAATGCAGATACGGGACAAAAAACTGAACCTGCGTGCCTAACTCTTGCGTCAGTCTGCTCACGATGGTGGAGGTAAGGATGTTGGTGAGCTCTATAACCGCATCGTTTATCTCTTCGGAGGATGGCGTCACAATGCTATAGAGATGTTTGCCAAGATTTGTTGCAGAGTCCTCACGGATGAGAAAGATACACTCTCCGCCAAATTTGCCCGTAAAGAGCTGTTTGGTTGTGTAGTACATAGAGTTTGTGTCGATGGTTGCTTCTATTTTGCTTGCGAGCTCATGTGCGTTACAAATCTCTATCTTTGGTATATGCATCGTTCCAAAAGCATCTAAAAGGTCTGCAAGGCTTGCTGTTGCAGCGCCAATGGAGACATTCATAAACTCTCTAAGTGCGTCTAGTTGATCTTCGTTAAATACTAAATTCAATGCCCTAACCCTTACAGTAATAAATCATTTTCAAAAATATGCATCATAATCTCATGATTGATGGGTTTTGGATACATATTTTTCGCACCTGCGACAAGAACCCTTAGCTTTGCTTCGCTTTGGATGTCCGCACTCACAACGATAACCTGAGCCTCTTTGTCTATCTCTATGATTCGCTTTAGCGCCTCATAACCATCCATCACAGGCATAGTCAAATCCAAAAAGACAACTTGCGGTCGCTCTTTTTCATACATCTCTACCGCCTCAAGACCGTTAGTAGCTTGAAAAAGCTCCACATCAGGTGCAATCTCTTTGAGGCTTTTAATTACGCCCATTCTAGCGATTTTTGAATCATCTACTACTAAGACTTTCAACACTGACCCCTTTTTCTATAATTTTTATTATAAGATAACTTCAATTAATCGACACTAAAACGCGCTTCTATCTGTTCAAGCACCTCTAAGGCTGCAGCATAGTCATACTCGCTAAGATGTTTTTGCACCTCTGCTCTGCACTCCACACCCTCAATCGCTTCAAGCTGCGCTAGGAGCAAATCGACCATCTCATTGCTTATGAGTGTGCTCTCTTGAAGGTCGCCACTCACCATCTCGATGGTTCTCAAAAGCTCCTCTTTGGTGTAGCTTACGCTCTGCTTTGGCGCTTCTTTGGCTTCAAGGCTCTTTTTGAGAGAAGCAAAAGTTTGCTCAATGCTCTCTTTGAGTTTTGGAACCATTTTTACGCGCTCCTCGTGCTCTTTAGTAGTGTACATCTGCAAACAAAGAGCGAAGATACCTTTGAGTGCAAGATTGCCGCTTACCCCTTTGAGGTTGTGGATAAAGCGCTCAAACTCTTCTGAACCAACCACAAGAGTATCAAGCTGTGCTGCAATATCGCTGTTGTTTTGTACATAACTTAGCAAAACAGCATGCGCACGCTCTTTTTTGTTGTCAAATCGCTTGTAAAGCTCCTCAAAGTCCACACCCTCGATGCTCATAGAATCTTCTGGATGCTCTTTTTCTTCTGTTTTGCTTGTAGAAAATCTTTTATGCCCAAGATATTTTTTGAGTATCTCTTCAAGCGCATCGACATCAAGGGGTTTTGAGAGGTGGTCATTCATGCCCGCTTTTTGCGTTCTCTCTTTGTCGTTTTCCATCACAGTGGCACTTAGTGCGATGATAGGCGTCTTTGTGTCAAACTCTCTTATCTTTTGCGTTGCTTCGATACCATCCATCACAGGCATTTGCAAATCCATAAAAACGATGTCAAATCTCTCTTGCTGCATCATCTGCACCGCTATGAGCCCATTTTCAGCAATGCGCACCTCAAGTCCAAATTGCCCAAGGTTCTCGGACGCTACTATCTGGTTGATCTCATAATCCTCAACAAGAAGCGCTCTAGCGACAGTTGTAAACTCCTCTTTTGCTTGCGCAGATACCTCTGTTTGGCTCTCTTGCTCCTCTTTGGTGTAGCCTAGCAGAAGCGTAAAGCTAAACTCACTCCCCTCTCCCTCTTGACTTTGCAGTGTGATAGTTCCACCCATCAGCTCCACTAAACGCTTCGATATCATCAGCCCAAGACCTGTACCGCCATAAACTCTCGTGTTAGAGACATCTACCTGACTAAACGCACTAAAGAGCTTCTCTTGCTTCTCTTTAGCTATCCCAATCCCCGTATCTTTGACACTGAAACAGAGCTTGATACGCTCTTCTTGAATCCACTCAAGGGCTACATGGAGGCGCACCTCCCCTTGATGCGTAAACTTGATGGCATTTCCTACAAGGTTGGTTAAGACCTGCATAAGTCGAAATGGGTCTCCGACAAGATTATTCTTAACTTCTGGAGCGACACTGTATGCGAGTAAAATGCCCTTTTGTTCCGCTTGATAACCAAAGAGATCTACGATGTTTTTTAGCATAACATCCAGTTCAAATGGCGTCTCTTCTATCTCCATTTTGTTTGCTTCTATCTTAGAGTAATCCAAAATATCATTTATGATATTAAGTAGTATCTTTGATGAGTAAATCGCTTTTGTGAGATACTCTCTTTGCGTAGTACTTAAGTCTGTCTTAAGCACCAAAGAAACCAACCCTATAATCCCATTGAGCGGTGTTCGTATCTCGTGGCTCATATTTGCCAAAAAGGCAGATTTGGCACTGTTGGCGCTCTCTGCCTCTTTTTTATGCTTGTTAATAGTATAAAAAGAGTACAAAATGATGCCAAGAAGTAAGACGACGACAAAAAAAGTAGAGATACTTTTGCTTCTTGCATACTCCAAAATATCATTTGGACGGCTGACAATGATATAAGCGACATGTTTTTTTGTGTAAATATTTACAATTGGAAGAAAAGTTGTGATGTAGTTTTTGTTGTTGTAAATCTGTACAAAGTTAAATCCCTGCCCTTTTTGAATGCTTTTGCTAAGAGACGGGTACTGTGCGGAGAGTTGTTCTATAAGCACATCACCGCCATTAGATATGCTCTTTTCATAAAGGTAACGTTCATCTAAGCCACTCTGTTCATAGTTGCTCTTTTGGCTCTCAAAAACACGCTCTTCAACAAGCTCTTTTTTGATGATAAAATCAACATGCCCTTTTGTCTCCTCTTTGATTCTCTCGATGAGTGATTCCATGGAAACCGATGTCTCTACACTTCCCAAGTGCTGGTTCGTTCTTTTGTCTATAAGAGGATAGACAAAACGGTAACCGTTATAAATCCTCCCCTCTTCAAAACCCGCTATAAATCTCTTCTCTCTGTTGACAAATGCTACCGTCTCTCTGACATCACTTAAGTTGTCACCAAACAATTCAGGCTTATGAAAACGCAAGAAACTATCATTGTTTGGAAGATGGAAATGGAGCTGTTTTATCCTAAAAAGGTGCATGCTCTTATAACTCTCATTGAGATGCGCAAAAAGCGCCTCTCGTGCGTCTGACATCTGTTTTGCATCACCACTGTTTGCTTGAAACATGAGGTTATAAACACTCTGCGTATCAAGCTTGTTGATAAAAAAAATCTCTGAATGGGTTTTAAATGCGTGCGTTATGGTATTGAGGGTAATTTGTAAAAGCTCTTTTTCTTGCTGTAAAACTTCCCGTTTATGCCCTTGACTCTGATACTGGATAATCTGCCATATCCCAAAAGAGCCAACAAGGAAAAAAAGTACATAAAAAAGAGAGTTTTTGCGCCATTTCGCCATAAAAAATCCTTATCGTAGCTTCGCTATCGTCTGTGCATACTTCACGTTTTCGCCCGCTTTTACATCAAGCTCCAGCATCTCTTTTTGTGCCAAAATAACGATGGTAGAACCCATCTCAAAACAGCCAAAATCATCCCCTTTGTTGCAGTGGAGATTTTCATACTCATACGCCACACTTTGCAGAGCATCCGCATCGGTTTTTATGCGTGGTTCAAAAGCAACCTGCATCACGCCGACATTGAGCGCACTTACAAGCACCATGTAAAATCTTTTTTGATTTGGAGTTTCGCAAAGAAGCACAACCCGCTCATTTTCTACAAAAAGATTGAGCTTGTTTTTAAGTGAGGGCATATTGACAGGATAAAATTTCCCAGGGATATGAACTGCTCTTAGCACTTTTAGGTTTGTGGGCATATGGTAGCGATGATAATCTCTTGGCGAGAGATAGAAGTTTATAAAAGTGCCGTCATGAACCATGGCTTTTTCTTCACTGCTAAAATGCTCCCCCAAAAGCGCATCAGAGCTGTAACGCATCCCTTTTATCTGAAGCGCATACTCACTCTCCAGCACACCGCATTCAGAGACAAGAGAGTCACACGGCGAGATAAAATCCTCGCTATCAAGCGAAAAAACTCTATCTTCTCTTAGTTTTCTTGTAAAAAGTGCATTGAGCGAGCGGTAGGTTTGCGGTGCATGAAATTCGCTCATATTAAGCCCCATCAAAGAGACATAAGAGCTGTTTATAAAATTTTGAATCGGTGTGGCAAACTCTTTGTTTGCAAACTTTCCAAATGCTTGTGAAATTGCCGAAGTTATATGTTTACTCATTGATTTTCCTTTTTGCTATCTCTTCGATGAGAACCGTTGCATAAGAGCCTTTTGGAAGATAAAAGTTTAGCTCATACTGTGCCTCTTCATTTCTGTATCTTCCATCTATGTCTTTTGGAAAAACCCATGCGTAGCGTCTCGCACCATCCTCATCGATAGTATCGTCAAAATCTTTTTCTATCTCTCTTGCGATGCCTGAAGCCAACCTTGCTTTTTTACCACACAAAAGCCCAGTAACAGAGATATCTCTTTCGTTAAACCTAGCAAAATCATTCTCTTCCCCACAAAACTCAAAGAGTCTTCCATGCGGATAGTGCTCCATGATATCCCCACTGATAAGCTTAAACGGATGTTTTTGCGCTTTCATCTGCAAAAGTTCCTCTTTTGGCATATTTAAAAGCGGCTCAAGCTCTTTTACTTCAAAATTTTGAATGAGCGTATTTATCTCCAATCTTCGACTTAACCATAGATTGAAAAGATGACTTTGGTATGCATTTATGAGAAGCTGTTTTACCTTTGGGTTGCGCTCTTTTTTCTCGCCTTTTGCTATCTTTTCTCCATCGATATGGTTGTTGCCATCCGTCCCAAATCTCTGATATCCAAAGTAGTTTGGCATTCCAAAAGCGGCGATATTTTTAAGCGCCTCATCTATCTTCAAAGCAGCCGTAGGATTTACTTTTTTGAGTTTTATGTAAAACTTATTGCCATTTAAATGCCCTATGCGTATCTTGTTGTTATGGTATGTTTTGGAGAGAATCTTTACATCTTCATGCTCAAACGCATCCATTTTTGCTTCATGTGTTTTATGTAAAGAGATATACTGTTTTGTCATAGCATGCTTATCTTTAAGCCCCGCATACCCTATCTCTTTGTTTTTGATGCCGAGATATTTTGCAATCATAGAAACAAGTTCAAGCGTAGAGATTCCCTTCTTTCTAACCCACAATACAAGGTGTTCCCCCTCCCCACAAAACTCATAAAGAGGCACCTCTTCAACCACAAAATCCCGCGGTGTCTGTCTAAAATGAAAATCAATACTTGAGTGAGAGAGCGAATAAAATCTGTCCATATCTTTCCTATTTATTTAAAAATGATGCGCTTTGCATCTGTTTTTGTAACCACTTCTCACGCATTCCCCGATGATTTTTATGGGAGTTCGTGTCAGTTTGGCATGTCTTAAAAGTGCTTTTTTGTCTCTTTTGTCAAAACCAAAGAGTATCTCATACTCTTCGCCGCTGCATCCAATTTTTTTTGCTGTTTTTTTGTAAAATCGAAATCCAACTCTATTTACGTTTGAGAGTTTACCCAAATCGCTAAAAATTCCATCTGAAATGTCCATGCCTGATTTTAAAAAACGGCGACTCTTTGAGACAAATTTTTCCCGCAACTCAATGTTTACAAACTTTGATTTGGCATGAATTCTGCCTAAATTCATCAATTTTTTAAGCTCTTTTGCACTTTTGCCAACCTCACCTGTATGGGCTAAAAGGTTGCCCACGCGTAAGCCTTTGCGCAGCAGCGGTTTTTTTGCCTCTGAGATGATGGTTATAGTGATGTCAAGCTTGGAGTTACTTATGGTATCTCCGCCGATAATCTCTACACCATACTTTGCCCCACTCTCTAAAAAACCTCTTGCAAGTTCACGCGCTTGCTCTTTTGTGATGCTCTTTGGCATGGCAACGCTTAGCAGCGCATACTTTGGTTTTGCGTTCATGGCAATGGCATCGGAGATATTGACCGCCATCGCTTTTGCGGCTATCTGGTAGTGACTCATCCACGCTTTTTTGAAATGCACATTCTCAAAAAAAGCATCTTTTGAGTAAACCATCTCACCCACCAAAGCGCCATCATCACCTATATTTTTACTTTCAAATTGTTTGATAAAATAGTTTTCCAAATCCAAAATATCTCTTTAATAATAAAATACAACAAACATAAAACAAAAAAATTACTCTACTTTTTTATTCAATCTATGATAAAATAAGCGCTTATTATATCATTATACAGGAAAATCAATGAAGCACTCTATCAAAAGCATTTTTAAAAACCTTTCACTCTTTTTTATATTTGCAGCAGTTTTTGCAGCGCTTGGTGTTATCGTCGCACTTGACCACACTACTAGCTACAAAAAAGTCGATAATCTTGCAAACCAAAAGTCTATGGCAACCGACATTTTAAACCTCTCCAAAGAGAATCTTGAACTCTCTCTCATCCAACTTCAGGGCAAAACTACGCAACTTCGCTATGACACTCAAAAACTCCATACACTCTATGAGTATAGTTTTATCGAAAGAGTTCTTCTCTCTACATCCCAAGAGTATCTTGCAGATTTGGAAACTTTAGAGGCACACAGAGCAGATTTTACAAAAAAAGCAGATGCTTACTTTAACAGTACAACAGATGAAGAGACAAAAGCAGCAGAACTAGCGGTCAGCTTTGACACTTTTAAAAGTCATATCAATGCGATTATGATTAAGTCTATCTCTTATGATCAAGCAAAATTTAACCTCCACAAACAAGTAACTTTTATCGCTTTTATCATAGTTCTATTTGCAGCTCTTTGGTTTAGAAAACAGCTTGCTCTTATATACAAAGACTTAGAACTCCTAAGCAATCCAAACTTTGCAAACTACACCTTTTTTTCTCAAGAGGCAGAGGCTATTTCACTCAAAATCAAAAGAAAACCCCCAGCTACAGAAAATCCTGCAATGCTCGATGCTGTCACGGGTATCAACAACCTCAAAGGAATGATGAACTCTTACTCTGAGAAAAAAGGAATGAAAGAGAGTAACTACACCTCAGTAACAGTCTTTGAAGTAGATAACTTTTCAAAAACAAACAAGCCCTACTCTCAAGAACTCACACAGTCTATCCTCAAAAAAATCGCTTTTTCTCTCTCTTTACATCAGCAAGCAACAGATGTCATCGCACGAACAGAGTACAACCAGTTTACACTCATTCTTTCACGTCCAAGTAAAGAGCAACTTTTCAAAGACGCAGATAGTATGCGTCAAGGCATCACAGAGCTTCAAGTGAGCTCTCCTGAACTAGGTGAGATAGAGCTTACACTCTCCGGTGGACACGTTATCAAACCAAAAAATCTCTCTCTTGAAGAGGCAATCAGACAAGCGAAGAAAATTTTACTTCACGCACAAAAAGATGGAAAAAACAGGATTTTTCAAGTAAAAGATGTAGCAAAGAGCGAATTGTGAGAAGTATTTTCACACTTTGCCCATTTATGCTTCTCTAAAGTGAGACATTAAGTAACAGTCTGCAGATAGAAATTTATTTTTTATTATACGCAAAGGCTAAAAATAGTACAATCCCCCTTATTTTATTACTTTTAACAAAGGAAAGCTAATGGGTATTCCTATTTATACTTACGATGCTATTGTAGTTGGTGCGGGACTGGCTGGTTGCGCTGCCGCAAGAGAACTGCAGGTTGCAGGAAAGAAAGTTGCTGTTATCACAAAACTTCATCCGCTAAGAAGCCATTCAGGAGCTGCACAAGGCGGAATTAACGCTGCTTTGAGCGATAAAGACAGTGTTGAGCTTCATGAGTTTGATACAGTAAAAGGGAGTGACTATTTAGCTGATCAAGATGCGGTTGAATTTATGTGCAAAAATGCACCTGAGACTATCCGCTGGGTTGAGAGAATGGGTGCGGCATTTAGCAGAAGTGCAGATGGCAAAATCGCACAAAGACCTTTTGGCGGGCAATCGTCTCCTCGTGCATGTTATGCAAAAGACAGAACAGGTTTAACACTGCTTCAAACGATTTACGAACAAGCATTTCGCAGCGGCGTGAAGTTTTGGGATGAGTGGTATGTAAGCGATATCATCTATAAAGACGGCAAAGTTTCAGGCGTTGTTGCTTTTAACATCAGAGATATGCAAGTAGCGATTTTCAATGCAAAATCAGTAATGTTTGCAACAGGCGGATACGCAAGAAGCTACAAAATCAACTCAAATGCACATGCAAATACAGGTGATGGTCTCTCTATCGTAGCACGTCACGGTCTTCCGCTTGAAGATATGGAGTTTGTTCAGTTTCACCCATCAGGTCTCTCTGGAAACGGTGTTTTAATATCTGAAGCAGCAAGAGGAGAAGGCGGACGCCTTTTCAACTCTCTTGGCGAGAGATTTATGGAGAAATACGCTCCAAATGCAATGGAACTCGCTTCAAGAGACGTCGTAAGCCGTGCTATCTTAAACGAGATTAGAGAGGGTCGCGGTGTTGGACCTAGAAAAGATGCGGTTTACATAGATGTAACGCACCTTGGCAAAGATTTGATTATGGAGAGATTGCCTGAGCTTCGTGATTTGGCACTAACTTTCTTAGGGCTTGACATGATAAAAGAGCCTATCCTTATCTCTGCAACTGCACACTACTCTATGGGCGGTATTCCTGTAAACATAGCAGGAAATGTCCGTAAAAACAACACTGAGTATGTTGAGGGCTTCTATGCGGCTGGTGAGTGTTCATGCGTCTCCGTTCACGGAGCAAACCGCCTTGGTGCAAACTCTGTTCTTGAAGCACTTCTCTTTGGTCGCTATGTGGGTAAAACAATGGCTGATGAGATAGATGCTATCACTCTTCGCCCTGCAACAAAAGAAGATGCTCAAAGAGCACTCGATGAGATAAACTTTGTTCTTAGCAACAACGGAACAGAGACTATTCCTGCTTTAAGAGAAGAGTTACAACAGTGCATGACTGCAAATGCAGGCGCATTTAGAACAGGTGAGACACTCTCTATCGCAAGCACAAAGATTAAAGAGCTTAGAGAGAGATTTAAGCATATCCGCATCAAAGACAAATCAAAAGTATTTAACACAGAGATGCAAGAAGCTATCGAGTTTGGACACATGCTTGACTACTCTGCATTTATCGTTGAGAGTGCTATTGAGAGAAAAGAGAGCCGTGGAGCACACTATAGAGAGGATTATCTTGCAAGAGATGATGAAAACTTCTTAAAACACACTATGGCATATATGGATCAAGAGGGCAATATCTCTTTAGAGTATATGGATGTCGTTCTTGGCAAACATGAACTTAAAGCAAGAAATTACTAAGGAGAAGGTATGAGCGCAGAGAAAATCACTACACAAAAAGTTAACTTCAAAGTATTTCGCTTTAACGCCGATGAAGACTATCTACCATACTATGAAAACTACACGTTAGATGTAACTAGCGAAGATGTAGTTTTAGATGTCCTCAACAAAATCAAATGGGAGCATGACGGAAGTTTTTCCTACCGTAGAAGCTGCCGCCATGGTATCTGTGGCGCATGTGCCATTAAGGTAAATGGTCGCTCTACTCTTGCGTGTAAAGAGAGTATGACTACTATGATAGAGTATTTCGGAAACGATATTACTCTTGAGCCACTCAGCACAAAAAGAGCGGTAAAAGATATGATTATCGACAAGGGTGATTTTTGGGAGAAGCATGCAGCAGTTACTCCATATCTTGTTGCTGACATCGACGAATGTCCATCTTGCGAAAACCTAGTATCTCCTCACGATGCAGAAGAGCTAAATGAAGCGGATCTTTGTATCCAGTGTGGTGCATGTCACTATGCATGTCCAGTTGTTGAGATAAACAGTGACTTCTTTGGTCCTGCAGCATTTGCAGCAGCTTACCGTTTTGAAGCAGATGTGCGTGACAACGATGGTGATAGACTCATCAATGTAAACGAAGAAAAGCAAGGTGTTTGGGATTGTGTCAAATGTTTTGAATGCGCGGAGGTTTGTCCAAAAGAGATAAATCCGATTGAAAAAATCACAAAACTCCACCAGATGGCATTTAAACGTGGTGTAGCGAAAAACAATGTTGCAACACGTCACGCAGTCGGCTTCTTGCACTCCATCAAAAAACATGGTGTACTTGATGAGGGCGGCTTAGTGCTCTACTCAGAGGGAGCTCATATAGTCAAACATATCCCAGTTGCACTTCAAATGTTTAGAAAAGGCAAGATTGTCATGCCTTGGAATATGCCAAAATCAGACAACCTTGATGAGATTCAAAAACTTATCAAATCATCATCAACAGTAAAGTTCTAGGGGTAAAAGAGATGAAAAAATTAAAATACGCACTTTTTACGGGATGTACGGCAAAACAGAGCACTCCTGAACAGATGATGTCAACTTTAGCGGTTGCTAGAAAACTGAACATCGAGCTTATCGAACTTACAGAAGCTTCATGTTGTGGGGCTTCTCACTTACAAGATTACGATGACTTTTTATCTCTCGTACTCAATGCTAGAAACATAGCGTATGCAGAAAAACATGGTTTGACCATGGTAACTATCTGCAACACTTGTCAGCTAAACACTGCTATGACAAAACATAGACTAGATAAAAACCCAGAGCTAAAAGCAAAGGTAAATGAGAAGCTAGCCGAGGTTGGCTTAGAGTACAAAGGTACTTCAAATGTTATCCACTTCCTCTATGCTATCATTGACGATTTCGGCTTAGACAAGATAAAAGAGATGGTTGTAAAACCACTCAGCCAGTTTAACATCGCTCCGTTTTACGGCTGTCACAACATCCGCCCTTCAGAGCTTCACGATGAATCTCACAAACAAAAAGAGAACCCATACAAACCAACTTCACTAGATGACCTTATCATCGCTTGCGGCGGAAAAAATGTGGACTATGAAGAGAAAAACAAATGCTGCGGCTTCCATGTAGAGCTTCAAGCACCACACACTGCAGCAGTTCTAACAGGAACAGCGATAGCAGGTGCAACAGACAACAATGCAGACATGATGGTAACCCCATGTCCTCTTTGTCATCTAAAACTAGACACACAAACAAAAAGTGCTTCAGAAGCCATAGGCAGAGAAGTTTCACTTCCGGTTCTTCATATGCAACAAATGGTAGGTTTGGCTCTTGGATGTACTCCAGCAGAGCTTGGTTTACAACACCATGTTACGGATGTTAATTTTATCTAAATTGTGAGATGAGTATGCGTTCCACCTCGGGAGAGGTGGAACGAGGAAGAAAAATTACTCGGAGAAATGATGAAAAGTAGTAATATCTTACGATTCCTAGTGTTTTTAATATTTTTTTTAAGCAATGGCTTTGCAGAAGAATTAAACGAACTTGAAAAAGAAAAAAGAAAAATTGTTTTTCGTATGTATGAAATTACATATGGTATGCTTCAAATATGCCCAGATAAAGAGGTTGATTCTTTTAAAGAAATAATTAAAAACCTTGATGAAACATATCCTGAGTTTACAAAACTGCTCAATGAATCAGAATATCATCAATACGCAGTTGATCTTACGGCAAAAGATATAATCCGTGAACGAAAAAAATCAGATGAGTCTCGTATGCCACAATGCTCTTTTGGAAAGTCTATGACTAAATCTCTTATTAATACTCCTAATGGACAAAAATCTGTAAATGATATGTTAGAAAAGTTACAAAAATAATTTTTCCTCGTTCCACCTCTCCCGAGGTGGAATGCATATATATACCTCATATAACACATTAAAAAAAGAGTGTCAACCACTATTTTGAAACTTTTCTTATCTTTTGCTTAATTTCTATCTGATTATTATCACGATATTATTTGTATCAATTCAATACAATTTTTACCTTTATTTTTGTATAATCTTTTGAAAAAGGTATTAGTTATGCCGACTATTAGTATGTTTTACGGGATTGTCGTGATGATTTATTATTATGACAATAGACAGCACAATATACCTCATATCCATGTTAGATATCAAGACACAAAAGCTATATTTACGATTGAAAATGCAGATATGATTGAGGGTAACTTACCAAATAAACAAAAAAGACTAGTTCAGGCTTGGATGGAAATACACAAAGATGAACTTGTTGCTGACTGGGAATTAGCCATTATAGGTGAACAGCCATATAAAATAGAACCTTTAAAATAGGAGCAAAAATGCTTAATGATGTAATAAGTGTTAAAGCAAAAGATGATTTTTTACTTTATTTGGAGTTTGAAAACGGGGAAAAAAGAGAGTTTGACTGTAAAACTCTCTTTGATAAAAAGCCGTTTCAATCCTTAATGGATAAAGATATTTTTAAAAAAGCAAAAGTTGCTTTTGGAACTGTTGCTTGGTCAGATATTATTGATATAGCTCCTGAAACTCTTTACTTAGACAGTAAATCTCTATAATGCCCCCAAAATTTCAAACTAAGTTTGAGTTCTTTTTTCATCTAAATTTCTATTGAAATAGTTTTTGAGTGAGATACTTCCAAATCCTCTTTAGTTCTTTGCTCCAACATGCGTTTTATCTCATTTTCTTCAAACATATTGAAGTCTTTCATACTCTTCTATATCGAGGATTACTACCTCTAGCTTGTTGTTCCTCGATATAGCAAGCCTATTACTTGTATGATTTACGATATTGTTTAAAATGGTAGAAAAGCCTCTTGCAACATCACTTGCAGATACTATCTCATCTCTTTTATAAGCAACCATACAGCTTCCTTTCCATACATAATATTTTACATGTTATATTACATATTTCTTAAATAATTTGTAAAATTTAGCTTTTTGGTCTAAAAGCCTTAATCACCTCTTCATTTGTCTCTATATATGGTCCTTCTATAAGGTCTATGCAGTATGGGACGGCAGGGAAAACTGCGTCTAAACACTCTCTTATGGACTTTGGTTTTCCAGGGAGGTTTATGATAAGGCTTTTGCCTCTAATGCCAGCCGTCTGGCGTGATAGTATAGCCGTTGGAACATACTTTAGGCTTACCTGACGCATCAACTCGCCAAATCCTGGCATCATTTTTTGACATACATTCTCTGTAGCTTCTGGGGTAACATCACGGAGTGCGGGTCCTGTTCCGCCTGTGGTTACCACCAAACAACAACCCTCTTTATCGCAAAGCTCTATCATTGTAACTTCTAAGATATCCTGCTCGTCTGGGATACATCTGTAAACTATCTCAAACTCGCTCTTTAGATAGTCTCTCATCGTATTTTGGATGGCAACTCCCGATATATCTTCATAGATTCCTTTGCTTGCTCTGTCACTTGCGGTTATTACGCCTATTTTTATTTGGCTCATATGTTTCTCCTAATTTATTTGTAAAAAATGGTTTGCATTTTTGATGTATGTCACAGTTGCAACCTCTAAAAAAAACTCTCTTGCGCCCTCAACATCTATGATGGTGTCTTTCCCACCGAGGTAAACTTCTATCTTCACACCTTTTTTGGCAAGATTTTTTAGCTCATCCATGTCCCACTGAAAATATAGCAGCTCTTCTAACTCTTCTACACTACCATTTTCTTGCTCTACGCTCTTTTTTGGGTATGGCAAAAAGCATGATTTTAAAAACTCATTTAGGTATAAATCTCTATCTTTTCTATATCCCAAAAGTTGGATTTTTTTAAACTTCTCCTCTTTTGTCTGAAAAAAGGCGGGAGAGAAGAGTTGGAGGGTATCTACTCTTTTTTGAAGTGCCAACTGCTCTTTTACATACCTAAAAGCCTTGATAGCACCGTAACTAAACCCGCAAACTGTGTAGTCGGAATGGTTTGTGTACGCATCAAAAAAGTGTTGTTCGTTTTTGAGAGAAAAACCGCTATAAAACCGCATCTAGCCTCTTTTTTACATCTGCTTTCGTGATGCTCTCTCTTTCGTTTAAAACACGCTCCACATCGCTCATGACGCTTTGCAGAGACTCTAAGAGTTCTCTTGTCTGCGTGTAGAGTTTTTGCATCAAAATCTCTTTTTCGTTTTGGCTTGCCATAAGTGAAGAACCCATGCCATACTCGCTAATCATCTTCTCGACTATCTCTTTTGCCTCATCCAAATCGCCTTTGGCACTGCTTGCGTGTTCATGGTACCTGATGGCACATGCGACGACACCTGCTAAGAGCATTTTTACTCTTGATTCTAGTTCATGTTGCAAAAGAGGCTCATCTGTTGCGGGGGTAAGTTTTTCATTTGAGAGAAGCAGTTTTTCAAAAGGAAGGTCAAAATATGTCGCACAGATAACCTTTGCGGCTTGGTAGGTGACACGATACTCTTTTTGTTTTGGGCTGAGAATCTGGAGCTTCTTTTTGCCAAACATAACCTTGTCTTTGACCTGATGAAAATGCTCGATAGTCACTTGAAAGTCATGTTGTCTGATGGCAAGAAGCGACGCCTCGTTTACAAGAGCCGCCAAAGATGCGCCGTTAAATCCGACTGTCATGTTTGCGATGGCACTCACATCAACTTCATGAGGCACTTTTTCCAAATATTTTGACAAAATCAAAGCTCTCTCTTTGTTCGTCGGAAGCTCTACAAAGATGCGTCTATCAAACCTTCCTGCACGCAAAAGTGCGGAGTCTAGGACATCTATCTTGTTGGTAGCAGCTACGACTATCACTCCGCTTGCGTTTTCAAAACCGTCCATCTCGGTGAGAAGCTGGTTGAGTGTCGCTTCTCGCTCATCGTTTCTCTGCCCGTCTCTCTTTTTGCCCACCGCATCTATCTCGTCGATAAAAATGATGGCAGGGGCATTGTTTTTTGCGGCAACAAAGAGTTCATGCACTCTTTTTGCTCCCATTCCAACATAAATCTGCACAAAAGAGGCACCGCTTTGATAGTAAAACGGCACGCCTGCGGCATTTGCAACCGCTTTTGCTATCATCGTTTTACCAACTCCCGGAGGACCTACCAAAAGCACACCTCTTGGCATCCTTGCGCCAAAACTCTTGTAGCGTTTTGGTTTTTTCATAAAGTCGATTATCTCTTCAAGTTCGCTTTTTACATCGCTGATACCGCCGATGTCCTCAAATGTCACATCACTTTTGATAGACTCTATGGGACCTGATTGCTCTGAGGCATAGTGCCCTCTTGTCTCTTTTGCTTCTTGCGTTTTAAAAATGCTGTTTTTTTGAAACCACCTGTAAAAAAGTGCTCCAAAACCCAAAAAAAGAACCAAAAAGAGAAGAT
>DKFQ01000125.1 GCA_002452425.1 Sulfurimonas sp. UBA6792
ACAAGACCCATATAAACCTGAAGAGAGTTTTCTCCATAAAGAAGGAGCCCGATATAAACACCAAGCCCGACAACTACAAAAAGAAGTATGAAAAACTTTGCAAAAGAGAAACCAAGATACTTTTGAGTAAAACTCTGAGTATCGCTGATGCCGCTAAAAAGTTCCTCTTTACTCATACGTCTTCTTAGTTAAAAAGTTTTGAACCCAAATACTCACCATACATTACTTCGTTTTCAATCTCTAAAAGACGGTTGTATTTAGCAGTTCTTTCTCCGCGAGCAGTTGAGCCGGTTTTAATCTCACCACAATTAAGTGCCACTGCAAAATCTGCAATGAAAGCATCTTCACTCTCACCTGAACGATGGCTCATGATACATCTGTAACCATTTCTTTGTGCAAGACGAACCGTAAGCATTGTTTCACTGACAGAACCGATTTGGTTTGGCTTGATAAGAATAGCGTTTGCAATACCTTTTTGGATACCCTCGTTGAGGATGTTAGCGTTTGTAACAAACAAATCATCTCCAACAAGTTGAACTTTGTCTCCTAACTTCTCAGTTAAGAGCTTCCATCCATCCCAGTCATCTTCACTCAAACCATCTTCGATAGAGACGATAGGGTATTTTGAGCATAGGTCAACATAGTAGTCAACTAACTCAGCAGAAGTTACCGTTCTATTTTCACTATCTAGTCTATAACCGCCGTCCACAACAAGTTCAGATGCCGCAACATCAAGAGCGATTGCCATCTGCGTGCCAGCTTTATACCCTGCCTTTTCTATCGCTTCCATGATAATCTGAATAGGCTCTTCATTTGAACTCAAATCAGGCGCAAAACCACCCTCATCACCAAGTGCCGTATTGTGTTTTTTAGCTTTTAAAATCGCTTTTAGGTTATGGTAAACCTCTGCTGAAGCTTGAAGCGCTGTTGCAAAATCATCAAACCCAACCGGCATAATCATATACTCTTGAAAATCAACTGAGTTATCTGCGTGTGAACCGCCGTTGATGATGTTTAGCATCGGCGTTGGTATAACCATAGCATTTGCACCGCCTAAGTAGCGATAAAGAGGAATCTTAAGGCTTTTTGCAGCAGCACGAGCAACAGCCATAGAGACGCCGAGAACTGCATTAGCACCCAAATTTGAGTAATTTTCAGTTCCATCAGCCTCTTTCATGGCAGCATCAATCATCGCTTGATTAAATGGAGAGAGACCGATAATTACATCTGCAATAGGTCCATTTACATTATCAACTGCTTTGAGTACACCTTTACCCATATATCTGCTGCCGCCGTCACGAAGTTCTAATGCCTCACGCTTTCCAGTACTTGCACCCGATGGTACAATCGCACTCTCTGTTGTTCCGTCACTCAGTACTACCGTAGCTTTAACTGTTGGATTACCACGAGAATCCATTACTTCTATCGCACCTACATTATCAATAAACATCTTTACCTCTTTTATATTAGTTTTATTTAACGCTCTTAAAGATCGACATCATCCATCTCAGAGCTATCCATGGTCATCAAGTCACCCATGCCCATTGCCGCTCTTATTTTCTCTTCCACTTCTGTTGCAAGAGCTTTATCCTC
This sequence comes from Sulfurimonas sp. UBA6792, assembly GCA_002452425.1. GTDB lineage: Bacteria > Campylobacterota > Campylobacteria > Campylobacterales > Sulfurimonadaceae > Sulfurimonas. Next base: position 1,594 of record DKFQ01000125.1, read on the forward strand.
GGCAAATTTTGCCTTGGCATTTTCACGTCCCTGACCGAGCTTTGTCTCACCATAAGAGAACCAAGCTCCACTTTTGTCAATAATGTCAAGTTTAACACCGTAATCGACAAGTTCACCCTCTTTAGAGATTCCCTCTCCAAACATTATATCAAATTCAGCTTGACGAAATGGAGGAGCGACTTTATTTTTAATAACTTTTGCTTTAACGCGGTTGCCTATTTGGCTCTCACCCTGTTTTAGCGACGCGATGCGTCTAACATCTATACGAACAGAAGCGTAAAATTTGAGTGCATTACCGCCTGTTGTTGTCTCTGGCGATCCATAACCCATCATGCCTATTTTCATACGGATTTGGTTGATAAAGATAACGGTACAATTCATCTTATGCAAAATACCCGTTAGTTTTCTAAGTGCTTTTGACATCAAACGAGCTTGAACACCGACATTTTGGTCAGACATTTCGCCCTCAATTTCAGACTTTGGAGTAAGTGCCGCAACCGAGTCGATAACTATAAGATCAACCGCTCCGCTTCTTGCGATAGTCTCGACAATATCGAGTGCCTGTTCGCCGTAATCCGGTTGTGAAACGAGGAGATTTTCAACATCTACGCCGAGATTTTTCGCATACGCAACATCAAGCGCATGTTCTGCATCTATAAATGCGCAAACACCGCCCGCTTTTTGGCACTCTGAGGTTATCTGAAGAGCAAGTGTTGTTTTTCCCGAACTCTCCGGTCCATAAATCTCAATAACTCTGCCCTGCGGAACTCCGCCGATACCGAGTGCGAGATCAAGTCCTAAAGAACCTGTACTAATGGCTTCAATAGGAGCTATCTCTCTATCGCCAAGTCTCATAAGCGCACCTTTGCCAAATGCCTTATCTATCTGTTTCATCGCCAAGTCTAATGATTTTTGTTTATTTGCGTCCATTGTGGCTCACTTTATAGTAAATTTAGACTTATTGTAGTGCAATTTTCATTGCAGGCAAAAAAATATGGCAAATTGTCATATTTTTTTGTATTCTCTCACTTTTTTAAAAGTGAAATTTTATCCTTAATTGGTTAAAATTTAGCTAATTATTCCAAAGAGGTAATAAAAAATGCTAATCGTCCACTCTCCAGATGCCGATGATATCTTTATGTACTATGCCATCAAGTTTGGCTGGGTTGGGATGGATGGTGTAAAGTTTGAAAATATCGCCGAAGATATCCAAACGCTCAACGAAAAAGCCCTTGCTGGTATGTATGAGATAGCGGCTATCAGCTTTGCTCTGTATCCGCACATAAGAGATGAGTATGCTCTGCTTCGTACTGCCGTGAGTTTTGGCGATGGGTATGGACCTAAAATCATCAAAAAAAAGGGTGCGAAACTCAAGCGTAACTTTAAAGTCGCACTTAGCGGAGAGCATACGACAAATGCAATGCTCTTTCGCATAGCTTATCCTGATGCACGCGTAACTTATATGAACTTTTTAGAGATTGAAGAGGCGGTTTTAAGCGGCAAAGTCGATGCAGGGGTACTCATCCATGAGAGTATTTTGACTTATGACAGTGAACTTGAGGTTGAAAGGGAGATGTGGGATGTCTGGCAAGAACTTGCAGGCGGGGAGCTTCCTCTGCCACTTGGCGGTATGGCTATCATGCGCTCTATCCCGCTTAACAAAGCCATAGAGTATGAAGCAACACTCACTAAAGCGGTAAGGGTTGCAAGAGAGCATAAAGCAAAACTCTCAGAGATGCTCTTAGAGAGAAATCTTGTGCGCATTGATGCTCAAACGCTTGACAAATATCTTGAACTCTATGCAAATGATGATTCGGTCTCGCTAAACGAGTTGCAGTACAGAGCGATAAACAAGCTCTTTGAAATCGGCTATAAACATGGTTTTTACGATGCACTTGTGCGTGCTGAAGATTTTATGATACCCACAGAGTATAAAGAGTTGAGACACTCCTAATGGAAGCGAAACTTATCTCTTTGGGAATTGAGACATTCAAGATAGCTCTTCTTCTTGCACTTCCAGGGTTGCTTGTCGGTATGCTTATAGGTCTTGCCGTGAGTATATTTCAAGCAACGACACAAATCAACGAAATGACGTTGAGTTTTATCCCTAAAATCGTTGGTGTCGCGATTGTTATCATCTTAACAATGCCGTGGATGTTAAATACAATGATAGATTTCTCAACAGAAATTTTCAATATGATGCCAAGTTTTGTAGAGTGATGCAAAAAACAGCTATTGATTTCTCAAAATACTCCTCCATTAAGATAGGCGGGGTTTTAGAAGTTGCAGTTTTAGAGGATTGTGCCCAAGCCTATCAAGACCATTATATCATTGGCTCATGCAACAATGTTTTGATGGGTTTACAACCCCCTCTACTGGTTAAAATCTCCAAAAAATATGACTTTATCAAAATAGAAAACAACGCCCTCAAAATCGGTGCCGCAACCCCATCGGGCAAAATCGCCTCATTTTGTAAAAAAAACGATATCGCTGATTTTGAATTTCTCTCCCATCTCCCGGGGACACTCGGCGGACTTGTTTTTATGAATGCAGGACTAAAAGAGTATGAGATTTTTAACAACCTCATCTCCATAACCACATGCGATGGAGTTTTTCTCAAAAAAGAGATAGTTCACGGGTACAGATATACAGATATAAAAAGCCCGATTTTGGAGGCGACTTTTGCACTCTCTTATGGTTTTAGCAAAGAGAGGCTAGAGATGTTTAAAAAAATGCGTCAAAATCAGCCAAAAACTCCAAGTGCAGGGAGCTGTTTTAAAAACCCAAAAGGGGATTTTGCGGGCAGGCTTATAGAAGCGGTGGGGCTTAAGGGTCATAAAATCGGCGGCATGGAGTTTAGTTCCCAACATGCAAACTTTTTGGTAAATGCAGGAGATGGAACTTTTGATGAGGCGATATACCTTATACAAGAGGCACAAAAGAGAGTTTATGATGCTTTTGGAATTTGGCTTGAGTGTGAGATTGCAGTTTTGGATGTAAGGTATATGGGCGAAAATTCGCCGCTTCTCAAATACCAAACTCAACGAAGCAATAACATACTATAAAATCGTTTTAAGCAGCAATGGCTCGCTGAGTTTGGTATTAACCCCCACAAAAAGTAGGAATTAAATCGGTAGAACTCTGATTTTTTTGGAGAGTTTCTCTTTTAGTGTTGCTTCTATCGCATAGAGAGTTCCTGTTGCAGAACTTGCACAGCCATTACATGCACCGAGATAGCGGATATAAACATCGATATAGTCAGGGCTTGGTTTTACATCTATAACTTCCATGTTTCCGCCGTCCATGATAAGGAACTGGCGTACATTTTCATCGATTACCGCATCGATAGCTTTGATTTGTTGTACCAAAGTCATCGCCTCAAAACTTGCTTTTGAGCCTGCGTCTGCTGCTGCTCTCATCTTCTCTTCATCCATCTCTTTGCGAGTGTCTCTTAAAATATCCACTAAATAGTACTCCCTTTTTTCATGTCCGCCCGGTCTTATACAGCTTTTACAAAAACCGCCCGCTTTTGTGTAGTCTGTTATCTGTTCAATAGTTGTCAAGTCGTTAAGTCTGATAACCTCTTGAAGTGTTCTGAGGCTTACTCTTGCGCACTCGCAAACGATAATCTCCTCTTCAAAACTTCCCTCATCCACGCCTAAATAGAGTGAAGCCGCCTTTTTGATAACATCGTACGCCATAACTGAACAGTGCATCTTTTGAGGCGGAACTGCCGGAACATCCGGATGGTCACGAAGTGCAAACTCAACATCGATATTTGTTATTTTTACCGCTTCTTTGACCGTTTTGCCGATACAAAGTTCCGTCATGATGTCCGAACTCGCTATCGCCGTACCGCATCCAAAACTCTTAAACTTAGAGTTTACGATAATATCTGTTTTTGGGTCAACTTCCCAGTAAAGTCTTACCGCATCCCCGCAACTCTCCGCACCAAAATCTGCCACGATAAGTTTGTTCCCATTTTTCTCCACTTCCTCTGGAGTTATCTCGCCCTGATGATTTGGGTTGTTCATCAAAGTTGTTACTTTATTTGAGTACGCATCCCACAGAGAAGCACCCAATAAATCGTTCTTTGCCATCTTTTTTTCCTTTAATTTATTTCATAAATTCAAGGGAACCTTTTCCCCTGTTTTGTCCGCAAAAGGAACTCGTCCCTTTTGCTTCGCTAGCCGCTGTGGCACTAAAGCTTGACACATTCGTGTCAGATAATTTCATAATTATAATTTTATCTACTTAATGGTGAAGCTCGCACGCTTTAGATTCACCGCCAACTGTCGGCTGTACCTTTGCATAAGAGCTTGAAATCGCTCTTAAACGCTCTACAGCCTTTTTAAAATGTGCGATAACATAATCTATCTCGCTATCTGTTGTAAAACGGCTAAGACTTAGGCGGATTCCAGTGTGAGCAAGTTCGCTATTGGCACCGATTGCAAGCATTACGGTGTTTGCCTGCAAATCTTCACTCGCACATGCAGAACCTGTTGAAGCTCCGATTTGTCCGTTGTTCAAGTCCCAAAGCATACCCTCGCCCTCAACGCCTCTGATGGAGATAAGTATGGTATTTGGCGTGCGGTTTTCTCTGTTTCCTACAACAAATGTATCGCTTAACTCTAAAAGCGCATCCTCAAGGCGGTCTCTTTTTGCTCTGATAGTTGCTATTTTTTCTTCTATGTTGGTTGTTGCTAGCTCTATCGCCTTGCCCATCCCGACAATATAAGGGACATTTAGCGTTCCTGAGCGGCGTCCGCCCATCTGCTCGCCGCCGTGAAGCAGAGGCGATAATGGCTGAGAATCTCTTATATAGAGTGCGCCGATACCTTTTGGACCATGAAACTTATGTGCCGACATGGAGACAAAGTCAACATGAACATCTTGCAAATCAACAGGAATTTTACCGATTGCCTGTACGCCGTCTGAGTGGAAAAGAACACCTTTTTCCTTACAAATCGCACCGATTTCTTTGATAGGGTTTATCATTCCCGTCTCATTGGATGCCCACATAACAGAAACAAGTGCTGTTTTGTCCGTGATAAAACTTCGCACCACATGTGCCTCGACAATCCCCTCTGAGTTTACAGGTAGGTAAGTAATCTTTGCACCCTCTTTTTCAAGTGCTTTACATGCCGCAAGAACGGATGGATGCTCAACCTCTGTAGTGATGATATGGTTCTTCTCTCCGCTCACTATATGGTCGTTGAAAACTGATTTTAAAACCCAGTTGTTGGACTCTGTTGCACATGATGTAAAGACGATATCATCATTATCGCTTGCGTTTAGTGCTTTGTACATCTGGTCTATTGCCTTGCTTAGCGCAGGATGTGAAGCAGTGCCAAATTTGTGCAGTGAGCTTGGATTGCCATATATCTCGCTAAAAAACGGCATCATTGCCTCTACAACCAAAGGGTCAACCATCGTTGTAGCGTTGTTGTCTAAATAAACTTTCATACTTCGCCTTATCCAAAATCATTTTAATTAAGAGTAATTTTGTCTCTTTTTAGTTTCGTATAGTAATAAGTTTGTTATTACGATATGCTTAAATGAAATAATACTTCAATCTCATTTAAGCTATAATTATAGTTATATTATAAATCAGGAAACCCCATGTGCAATTTCAACAAACAAAGTGAAGAGACAAAGGCGCGTATGCATCTGCTTATACAAGAGTGCGCACAAAAAGCTGGAGGTATCAACTTTCTCTTAGGTCTCGTTGAAGCCATAAAAGCGAAAAAACCAAATGCACTCATAGACAGTTCATGCAAGGTGGAGTCTAAAGAGCTTAGACTTTCATGGAACAAGATTATTTTTAAAGATAAATTTGATGTTTTAGAAGAGCTGGTGCGCATGCGTGATGACTCTGAGGGGATTACACGCAATATTCTCGATGTTGGTGGTGAAAAAAAGAGGAAAAAAACCCTCACTATGCTCAAAACACTAGCACCCGTAGAGTTTAAAGTAGTGGCTAAAGATACACAAAAGGCAGAGGGATTTGAGTTAAAGATTTTTGAGACACTTCAAGAGGGAACTGCAACGATAAATCCTCTTTTTGCAGCACTTTTTTTCTGTTCTGCTGAGTTTACAAAAAAAGCACTCAAGTATGAGGCGGCTTAAAACGAGAGGATTTTATACTCGCTTGGCTTTAAATCTTCCACGCTAAACTCTCCAAAACGCACTCTATGGAGTGCGACAACTCTGTTTCCGACTGCGCCAAACATCCGCTTGACTTGATGGTAGCGTCCTTCACAAATCTCTAACCTTACTACGCTCTGGCTTACAACTTCGAGTTTCGCCGGCAAAAGCGGTTTTTTCTCTCCATGAAGCATCAGCGTACCGCTGGCAAATATCTCTGCCTCATCGCCTCTTAGTGGCTGTGCAAGCGTCGCTTCATAGAGTTTTGCGACATCACTTTTTGGGCTTGTGAGCTTGTGGTTGAGTGCGCCGTCATCCGTGAGCAAAATCGCCCCTGTTGTATCGGCATCAAGCCTGCCGATGGTTGCTATTTTTGGGTTGCGTCTCTGCCAACGCTGTGGAAGAAGCGAGTATATAAGCACACCGCCATCGCTGTGTGAGCAGACAACGCCGCTTGGTTTATGCATAAGCAACACAAGAGTTTCATCGTCAAGCTTCTCTCCATCGACCGTGATATCGCTATGATGCGCCTTTTCTCGCACATCAAAAACTCTAACGCCGTTTATGGAGACCACATTTTTGCTCAAAAACTTTTTTGCTTCACTTCTTGTGCAGTATCCGAGGTTTGAGAGGTGTGCATCGACTCTTTTGTAGCTGTTTTGCATGTTTGTCACTTTTTTTGCAATCGTATCATTTTGTGGGTTAAAAAGAAAATGGGTATAATCGCAAAAAATTAGTAAATGCAATGAAGGATTCTATGTCATGGGACAAACTATCACTGAAAAAATATTTTCCGAGCATGTAGGAAAAGCAGTTTATGCGGGCGAGATTATCCGCTGTAACATCGATATGGTTATCGGAAATGATATCACTACGCCTATCTCTATCAAGGCTTTTGAGGATAGCGGTGCGACAAAACTTGCAAATCCTGACGGTTTTTCCATAGTTCTTGACCACTTTATCCCTGCAAAAGATATAGCAAGCGCAAATCAAGCACGCATCAGCCGTGATTTTGCAAAAAAACACAACCTCAAAAACTTTTTTGATGAAAAAGACATGGGGATTGAACATGCACTATTGCCTGAAAAAGGGCTTGTAGTTCCGGGAGATGTTATCATCGGTGCAGACAGCCACACATGTACGCACGGCGCACTTGGGGCATTCTCGACGGGTATGGGTTCAACTGACCTCGCATTTGCGATGGTAACGGGCGGAAACTGGTTTAAGGTACCAGAGTCCATCAAAGTGGTTCTTAGCGGAAAACCTGGAAAATATACAACGGGCAAAGATATCATCCTTGAGATCATCCGCATGATTGGGGTGGATGGTGCGCTTTACAGAACTTTGGAGTTTACGGGAAGCACCATCGAACACCTTACAATGGATGATAGATTTTCTATGTGCAACATGGCTATCGAAGCAGGAGCAAAAAGCGGGATTGTCGCTTATGACCATATAACAGAAGCGTTCTTGAGCGATAAAAACCTCGCTCGCACACCAAAAATCCACCACTCCGATGCTGACGCTTCTTATGTGCAGGTTTTAGAGATAGATGTTGCAAATCTTGAGCCTGTTATCGCTTATCCGTTTTTACCGTCTAACGGGCATAGTGTTTCTCAAGCGGTAAGCGACAAGATTAAGATAGATCAGGCGTTTATCGGAAGCTGTACAAACGGCAGACTAAGTGACTTACAAGTAGCGGCAGAGATTTTAAAAGGTAAAAAAGTACACCCCGATGTTCGCCTTATCGTCACACCTGGGACACAGATGATACTTAGAGAAGCGAACAAACTCGGCTATATCGATATCATCGTCGATGCGGGCGGCGTTGTGAGCAACCCGACGTGTGGCGCATGTCTTGGTGGATATATGGGGATTTTGGGGGACAATGAAGTAGCAGTGGCTACAACAAACCGTAACTTTGTGGGTCGTATGGGAAGCAGAAGCTCAAAAGTTTATCTGGCAAACTCAGCGGTTGCAGCAATCTCTGCGATTAATGGTTACATCAGTGACCCAAGAGAGATATAAATAACAAATTAATCTCTTAAGTTATAGTTATCTTAAGAGGGGAACTGCTAAAATTCCAAAAACACACGGAGGATACACAAATGAGAAAAACACTACTAATTTCGGCACTTCTTGCAAGCAGTTTATTGATGGCACAGGAGTATAACTATGAGATTACACCTGTTATTGGTACAAATATTCCAGAAGGAAATTTGGACTTAGACAATCAGTTTTTAACTGGGGCTGAGCTTCAGTACAACGGTCTTGGTACTCTTTTAAGTCCTGAACTAAGCTTGCTTTATACAAACAATGCTGACTACAAAAACTCTACATTTGATACAGATATCTACCGCATCGCACTTAATGGTGTTTATGAGTATAAAACAGAGGGTATGATTAAACCTTTGGCAAAAGTTGGTATCGGTTATGAGACGCTTGATAAGCACTTTGCAGAAAATAAAGACAGTGCATTTTTAAATGCAGGTGTTGGCGCAAAGCTTCCTTTGGCAGAAAGTATCGCTCTTAAGCTTGAAGCGGTTTATATGCTTAAAGAAAACGACAGAAGATGGGATAGTAACCTCGCACTCTTAGCAGGTCTTAACTTCGCATTTGGTCCAAAAGCACAACCAATAGTTGCAGCACCTGCACCAGTAGCGGCTCCAGCTCCAAAGCCAGTTCCAGCTCCAGTTGTTGTGGCTCCTGCTCCAAAACCAGTAGATGGCGACAATGACAAAGATGGCGTACTTAACTCTAAAGACAAGTGCCCAACAACACCGGCGGGACACAAAGTTGATAGCGATGGATGTTCAGTTTTAGTAAATCTACATGTAAATTTTGACAACAATTCTTACAAAGTAGGTGATGCATATATGTCAAAAGTAAAAGAGTTTGCAGACTTTATGAAAACAATGCCAAACTATGATGCAAAAATCGTAGGTCATACAGATAGCGTTGGAAGCGATAAGAGCAACCAAACTCTCTCTGAAAATAGAGCAAATGCAGTGAAAAACCTTATCGTAAAAGAGGGTGTTGACGCAAGCAGAGTATCTTCAAAAGGTATGGGCGAAAAAGCTCCTGTAGCGTCTAACGACACTAAAGAGGGCAAAGCTCAAAACAGAAGAATCGAAGCAGAACTGCTCAAAAAATAGATGTTTGACATCCCTTGCATTATCTTTGCGGGTGGCAAATCAAGCCGAATGGGAGAAGACAAAGCGCTTCTTCCTTTTGGTTCTTTCTCCACACTTAGTGAGTTTCAACTCCATCGTCTCTCTAAAATCTTTAAAAATATATATATCTCTTGCAAAGACAAATCAAAATTTCATTTTCAAGCCTCTTTTATAGAAGATGCTAAAACCTCTTTGACGTATGCACCGACTGCTGGATTTGTAGCTATTTTTGAGGCTTTAAAATGCGATAGATTTTTTGCGCTCAGTGTTGACACTCCATTTGTCTCTAAAAGTGTGATAGAAAAGCTTTTAGATGCCGACACGGCAGATAACGATGCAACTATCGCCGCAACTCAAAGCGGTATGCAGCCTATGTGCGGTATCTATCACTGCTCACTTGCACCAAAATTTGAGACTATGCTTCAAGAAGAGAACCATAAACTTGGGTTTTTGCTCAAAAATGCAAAAACTCTGTTTGTGGATTTTGAAGATGAAAAGCCCTTTTTAAACCTCAACCATCCGGATGAGTATAAAGAGGCGCTAGCAAAATTGGCTAACGATAGGCTATAATAAAAAGTACGTAATTATCTCTCATTTTCTCGAAAAGTTTACTTTTCGTAGCTTTAGGGGGTTGCAAGGGACATTTGTCCCTGCCACTAAAACGGACGAGTTCGTTTTAGTGCGTAACATTAGTAAAAGATAAATTTTAATTGGAAAAAAAATGAACTTAACGCATTTAGATGAAAAAGATAGACCAAAAATGGTTGATGTGAGTGAGAAAAACTCTACTACACGTGTCGCTGTTGCAAGCGGTATCATAGAGATGAGTCAAGAGGCTTATGATGCTATCGTGAGCGAAAAAACAAAAAAGGGTCCCGTGCTTCAAACGGCTGTTATTGCAGCTATCATGGGGACAAAAAAGACGAGTGAACTCATACCGATGTGCCATCCGCTCAACCTAAGCGGGATTAACTGCGATGTTGAAGAGTTGGCTGAACTCCCTGGATTTAAGCTCACAGTTACTGCAAAACTTACGGGACAAACTGGGGTAGAGATGGAAGCACTGACGGGAACAAGCATCGGGCTTTTAACCA